>JAOUEE010000239.1 GCA_029858875.1 Acidimicrobiia bacterium | reverse complement strand
TCGTCCATCCAGCGGGCCGGTTCGTTGCAGACCTGGTCCATGGCGTCGAGCGCATCGCTGAGCGCGCTCAGGCGAGTCCGGACCGCCTGGTTGTCGGCCTGCTCGACGGTGCGGGCGAGGCCGGCGCCTTGGCTGAAGGTCGCCGCGGCATCGTCCAGCTCGAGGGACGGAAGCGCGGCCGCGACCTGGCCGGTCACCGACTCGGCTGCTTCCTCTGTGAGGTGGATCGGATCGACGAAGTCGTCCTCGGTGAAGGGGCCGATCGCCCGCAGAACCTGCGCGTTGGTCTCGGTGGCCACATCGGCCAGGGCCTGTCGGAACGTCGAGAGGTCCTCGGCACCGTTGGGGAGCGACTCGATCACCTGAGGAGATGTCGGCAGCTCCACCAGAACCACCTGCTTTCCCCGCCGCCGGATCTTGGTGATGGTGTCGGTGATGGCCGACACATCTCGCTCGTCGATGGCGAAGGATCCGAGGGTGGCCGCAACCGCAGTGGCATCCTCGTCGTCGGTCCCGGGCTGGTATCCCAGTCGCTGACCGGCCGGCGCGAGGAGACGCTCGGCGGCCGCCATGTCGTCGACCACCGCATCGCGGCCGTCGCCCATCAGGAGAGATGGATCGCGCAGCACCGGTCGAAGCCGAACGAGAGCCGAGGCGTCGGCGGCCGCTCGTTCCAGACCCGCGAAGGCTCCGTCCTTGGCACCCAGGGACCCGCTGTAGGCCTCGACCTGGACCTTGCCGTAACCCTCGGTGACATCGGATATCCCGATGCCCCAGACCACGACGTCGGGCTCGAGTTGCGGGATCACCTCGCTGAGTAGCCAGTCCCGGGTCACCCGGGGGACGCCTCCAGGGATGGAGGCGTTGTACGAGAGGCGATTGCCTTCGTCGATGGCCGCGAATTCGTCGGGGATGAACGCCTGTTGCGCGCCGCTGTCGCCGACGAAGACCACGGGGATGTTGGTGCCGTCGAGCTGGGTGCCCTGGAGGAGCTCCAGTTGGTGGTGCTGCAGCTGGGTCATGGCGTTGGGCCAGTCGAGTGGGACGGGCTCGAGCCGGGGGGCGAGGATCTGTGCGCCGACTTCGGCCGCGACGACGACGGCCACCACCACGAGGGCGGTTCGGATGCGTCGTTTGCGGCCGCGGTGGCTGAGCAGTGCCATCAGAACTGGTAGTAGAGGAAGGGAACCGGTGCGGTTCCGGCGAACACGAGGATGGCCACGGCGGCGGCACCGAGGGCGAGCCCCACGGTCAGCGGCCGGCGATCGAGTGCCTCCCGGGTGATCCGTCGCTGGTGGTGCAGGAGATCGACGGCGAGCGTCACGACCCATGCCCCCATCACCAGCGCCAGGTCACCGAGGTCACCCAGGTCACCTCCCTGGCCGATCAACGCCCGGAAGACATCGGTGGCCGTGTCGAGGTCGGGCGAGCGGAACACCACCCACAGCAGGGTCACACCGATGTGGGTGAGACCGATGAGAGCAAGACGGCCGACTGGCCCGGCATGACGGGGTCGGGGTGAGCCCAGCAGCCGGAATCCGACCAGCCAGACGCCGTGGAGTGCGGCCCACAGGAGGAACATCCAGCTCGCCCCGTGCCACAGCCCGGCGAGCAGCATGGTGACCATCAGATGCAGCGCCGTTCGCAGGGATCCACCGCGGTTGCCCCCCAACGGGATGTAGACGTAGTCGCGAAACCAGGTCCCGAGGCTGATGTGCCACCGGCGCCAGAAGGCCCCGATGTCGTGGGACAGGTACGGCTGGGTGAAGTTGACCGTCAGATCGATGCCCAGCAGGCGGGCCAGGCCGCGAGCCATGTTGGAGTAGCCCGAGAAGTCGGCGTAGATCTGCACCGTGAATCCGAGCACTCCGGCGACGGCCGCCGCGGTCGTGGCCTCGCCCGGGTTGGCCCAGAACGTGTCGACCACCCGGGCCACGCCGTCGGCCAACACCACCTTCTTGAACAGACCGAGCGCGATGAGTCCGATGCCGTCCTCGATGTCGTCGTGGCGGAGGCGGCGGCGCCGCCGCCGCAGCTGCGGGAGCAGGCCTTCGGCCCGCTCGATGGGACCCGCCACGAGCTGGGGGAAGAACGAGACGAAGGCGGCGAAGGTGGGCAGGTGCGCCTCGGCTCGCGTCCGGCCCCGGTACACGTCGATGGTGTAGCCCAGCGTCTGGAGGGTGTAGAAGCTCACGCCGATCGGCAACAGGACGTTGACGGTCGGGGTGTCGGCCACCAGCCCCACCCGGTCGAGAACGTCGGCGAAGCTGTCGACGAAGAACTCGAGGTACTTGAACACCGCCAGCGCGCCGAGGTTGGCCAGCGCACTGAGGGCCAGCAGCAGTCGACGGCGGGAGACCGTCACGCTGGCCTCCAGGGCCATGCCCACCCAGTAGCCGATCACCGTGATTCCGATGAGCAGCGCCAGGAATCGCCAATCCCAATAGGCGTAGAACCCGTAGGAGGCGACGGTGAGCAGGTGATTGCGCCACTTGCCCTGCACCGTCCAGTACAGGGCCATCGTGGCGAGGAAGAAGGCCACGAAGACCAGCGAGTTGAACGTCATGATGCGTCAGCACGCCCCGTGTGCCGGTGGTGGGGGCTGGAGGGGCGGCGATGTGGTGAAGGAACGGCTGGTCTCATGGATCGATTCCCGCCTGCCCGCCCGCGATACCGACCCAGGTGATGAACTGCAACCGGTGCCGGGCGGCGGCGGCCAGATAGAGGTTACGACCCCCGATGACCACCGCGGCCGCGAGGGCCACGCCGTTGGCACCCCAGTCGTCGCCCATCGCCAGCCCCAGACCGAGATACGCCACGGCCCCGAGGGCGGCGGTGATGCCCACCACTCGCTCGTGCCCACAGTGCATCAGGGCCGCCGCACAGGAGCCGGTGCCGGCGTTCACGATGCCGCCCACCCCGAGGATGACGGCCACCGTGGCCGCGTCGGCGTACTGCTCCCCGAATACCAGCCCCACCGCCCAGTCACCGAACACCACCAGCGCGGCCACGGTCGCGACCACGAACAGCACCGACACCGTGGCGTGACGCCGAGCGATCGGTTCGAGTGTCTGTAGCTCACCGTCCTGATCGTGGGTCCGTGCGTAGCGCGGTCCCAACACCCGGGCGCCGACGAACACCGGAAGTCCGAAGATGAAGCTGATTCCGATCCCGATGCTCAGGATGGCCACCTCGGCGGGCGGGCGAACCAGGGCCAACAACCAGATGCCGGCCTGAGGAAGAAGTGGCGCGTCGATGGTTGGGAGCACGAAGGCCAACGCTCGACGCCGCAGACCGGGACCACTGGTGTCGATGTCGACGGCACCCGAGCGGTGTGCCCGGGCCGACCGGTCGAGAGCCACGACCACCGCGGCGGCGATGCCGGTTTCGATGGCGACCACCACGGCGACGATGAGCGAGAGCCGACGATCCAGGTCGCCCACGACGACGACCAGCAACGTGACCAGCAAGAGCGCCCGGCGCACGTACTCGCCGTACAGCGCAGCCTCTCGAAAGCGATGCAGCCCTCGTAGCATGCCGGCGATCACCGGCCCGATGGCGGCGGCGGGCACCCACAGGGCCACGAGGCCGACCATGTTCACGTAGTCGGCGTCGCCCTCGCTGGCTCCGGCGATGGTGGGACCGATCAGCAGCCACCACACCCCGCCGACAACGACCGAGTTCACCAGCAGTGCCGCCACGATGGGTCGGAGTCGGGCGGCCAGCCCGACTTCACCCTCGACCGCCATGAACACGGTGCCGGCGGGCATCAGGCCGAGCTGGGCACACAACACCAGCCAGGCCAGCCAGGTCAGCGACCACGAGAGCGCCGCGAACTCACCGGTGGGCAGGGCATGGGCGGCGACGGCATTGAGAACGAACCCGAGGGTGATCGCCAGGAGCTGCGCGCCGAACACGTAGCTGGCATCGCGCCCCAGTTGGAATCGGGCTGCTGGATTCACGGCGTTCGCGGTCACGCGCGTCAGGACGGCCGCTCACCCGCAGGCGCGGAGGGTCCGAACCCAGGGGCTGCGGCCGGGCCGGTCGAAGGCTGGACCACCACGTCGATGGAGTTGCCGCCCCGTTCCTCGGTCCGTCGCTGGCGCGCGGCCCGCACGCGTTTGGCCACGTCGGCGAGGGCTTCGGTGTCGCTGAGCGGCATCGCCGGCACCGGGTCGTGGGCGAGCAGGGCCGGCACAGGACCTGCCGGCGATTCGGGTGCTGATCCTGCCGGTTGCGGGCGGCGGCGCCTGACGTACATGAGCACGAGCACGGCCGGGAGAGCGAAGGTCATCAGCCGGGCGACGGAGTTGGCCCACAGACCCATGGGCATGACGCGCACCGCCAACACGATGGAGAGCATCCACACCAGCGGATTGCGGGAGAAGCTGTCGAGTCGGATCTGCAGGAAGCGCACCAGCCCGCCGCTGACCAGCCCCCCGATGATCACCCCCAGCGTGCCCCACGACATGTACCAGTCCCCGATGGGGGTCATCGGCCAGCCGTTCTGTCGGTAGGGCTTGTAGTACTGGGCGACGAGGAGTGCCGGCGGCTGGAAACCGTCTTCAGGGAGGTAGAGGAACGCCGGCAGGAACGACAACGCGCCGATGTAGAACTGGTCGCCGCCGATGTACTCCTGGCGATCGGGCCAGTCCTCCACCAACAGCGCCAGCGTGTCGAAGCTGGTGTTGTTGGTGGAGACGGCTACCTGGCGAGCCGGAGTCTGGGACTCGATCGATCCGAGCGTCTCGCCGAACACCAGCGAGTCACGGGTGACCCGCAGGAAGAAGACCGAGGTGCCCAGCAAGACCACGGTCAGTGCCAAGCGGAAGATCCGACGCCGTCGTCGCCACCAGGCGATGGCACTCGAGGGCAGGATGGCGGCCGCTCCGACCTCGTTGCGATTGAAGAGCAGACGGCCGGCCAGGAGCCCGAAGGTGGTGATGGCGATGGCATCCCGGGCCCCCCACGAGAACGAGTACAAGCCATTGACGACCGAGATGACCAGGGCCAGCGAGGCCAGGCCGCGGCGTCCCGACGCCACCGCGGCGAGGTAGGTGGCCCCGGCGACGAAAGTGGACAACACGGCGAACGATCGCAGCCATTGCAGATCGTAGAGCGCCTTGTCCAGCTTGTTCGCGCTGATCAGGCCGGAGAAGCCGCCGTAGCGTCCCCACAGCCAGAGCGTGCTGACGGTGGACACGGCGGTGAACACGATCATGAGTCGGGCCAGCACGGTGACGTGCAGCTCCAGAGGTGTTTCCAACGTGGGCGAGGCCGGCGCCCGGGCCAGGGCGCGCCCGAGGGCGTATCCCACCGTGAGGCAGACCAACCACAGGATCACCATCCGCTGAGCGCCGATGATGATCGCCTCCTCGTCGCGGGCCCGGAACAGATCCTCGGGGAACGCGCGATCCCAGCCGATGGCGATGACGAACGGGCGCCAGATCATCTGGTACCCGCTGAGGTACAGCGTGATCGCCGCGAAGTCGAGTGGATGCCGTACCAGCACGCGGAAGGCGAACATCCACGCGCCGAGGCACAGCACCACCATCACGAACGCGCCGGCCATCATCGGACCGCTCCGAACGAGCGCGAGGAGCGAGGCGACATGAGGTTCAGGATGGCACCAAATGCTGCATCCGTCGCTTCTGGGGAGAAGGATTCCGCGGCGTAGGCTCCCCGCTGGCCCATGGTCGCCGTGGCGTCGGGATCGGTGGTGAGATCCACGAGTCGAGCCGCAACCGCGGACACATCACCCTGCTCGACGACGACACCCGAGCCGGTGGATCGAACCAGATCGGCGATCGGACCGGTGTCGGTCACCAGCACCGCCAGACCCGCGGCCATGGCCTCGAGGGCGGCCCCGGGCAGCCCTTCGCGGTCCGAGACGAGGGCGAACACGTCGGCGTCGGACAAGAAGGGCGCGACATCGTCCTGCCAGCCGGCCCAGTTCACCGTCACACCCAGTTCCTGGGCTCGGCGTCGCGCCTCGTCCGCGTAGGTCTCGTCGGCGGGGCCCGACGGCGCCCCGACGACGGTGATCGTGACCGAGCAACCCCGGTCTCCGGCCAGGGCCGCGGCATCGATCAGGAGCCGAATGCCCTT
>JAOUEE010000238.1 GCA_029858875.1 Acidimicrobiia bacterium | reverse complement strand
CTGCGCGGCCTTGTCGAACGGAACCTGCGCGGTGTGCGCCTCGTGATCTCCGACGCCCACGCTGGGCTGAAAGCCGCGATCCGACGCGTGTTCCAAGGCGCCGGCTGGCAACGATGCCGCGTGCATGCCATGCGCAACCTGCTCGCGGTGGCCAAACACGCCCACCGGTTGATGATCGCCGCGTTGATCCGCACGATCTTCGCGCAACCCGACGCCGACGCCGCCCGGACACAGCTCCGCGGTGTCGTCGCCCAACTCGAGTCGGTCGCGCCCGAAGTCGCCGTCAAACTCGAAGCCGCCGAAGACGACCTCCTCGCCTACACGACATACCCGCCCGCGCACTGGACCAAGATCTGGTCGAACAACCCCATCGAACGCCTCAACCGAGAATTGAAACGACGCACCGACGTCGTTCAGATCTTCCCCAACACCGAGTCCGTGATCCGCCTCGTCGGCGCACTCCTCGTCGAAGTCAACGACGAAATGATCTCCTCAGACCGCCGCTACATCGCCGCCGGCTCCGTCGCCGCCCTCACCGACCGAGAGGAGAACCAACTAACGTCGCTCCCCGCAGCACCCCGAACCTGAACAACCCGGAATCGCACAACCGACCTACACCACCCCACGGGACTCAATCGGAGTGGTCCGGGTGGTGCTGGTCAAACCGCCGCGCCGTCCGGCTGGCTCGATGCAATCCTTCCCGATCCAGGGCGTTCGCGACTATTTCGCGACTACTCGGGGCAGGTAACGAGCCCGAGGGCCTCCCGTTCTTCGAGGAGCATGCCGTGCTGTACAACAAGAGGCCTCGGCTCGAACACTGTTGCCACACTCGAGCTTCGCTTCATCCTCCGCCACGTCCCCCAGGCGAGCGTCGCCAGCGGGGACTTCATCGTTGCGCTTCGCGATGCCGAAGGAGTGATTGTCGCCCCCGGCGCCGACACGACCGCCGACGGGTTAGGTGGGACCGAGGACGTAGGCGCCCGTATCGGGGTGGCGGTACCACCCGCCGGCCGCGTGAGTCCCTCCGTCGACATGGATGGTCTGGCCGGTGACGTAGGCCGAGAGGTCGGATGCCAGGAAGACGGCGGCACCGGCCATTTCGTCGACGTGCCCGGCCCGGCCCATCGGCACGGTGTGGCCGAACCGCTCTTCCGCTCCGTCCGGCGCCACTTCCACCATCCCCTCGGTGAGCGTGATGTCGGGGGCGAGCGCATTGACCCGAATCCGGTGTGATGCGAACTCGAGAGCTGCGGTCTTGGTGAAGTTGATGACGCCGGCCTTGGCGGCGGCGTAGGCCGCGTAGCCAGGCGCAGCGCGCACGCCCTCGATCGAGGTGATGTTGATGATGCTGCCGCCCGTTCCCGCGTCGACCATGCCTCGGGCGACTCGCTGTGTGCACAGGAGGACGTGTTTGAGGTTGGCCCGGTAGAGCGCGTCGAACCCGTTCTCGGAGGTCTCCAGGATCGGGGCCGAGAAGACACCGCCGGCGTTGTTGACCAGGATCGTGATCGGTCCCAACCCGGCCGCAGTCGCAGCCAGGGCGGTGTCGACTTGGCTCGCGTCTCTCACGTCGGTGGTGATGCCGAGCCCGCCGACCTCGTCGGCCGCGGACGCGCACGTGTCGGCGTCGCGCTCCCAGATCGCGACCCTTGCCCCGAAGGCGGCAAGTCCCCGTGCGACGCCTCGACCGATGCCGGCACCGCCGCCGGTCACGACCGCGACTCGATCCGTGAGATTGACGGAGTCCGGGCCGAGCGGTCGGTGCGAGGCCATGGACGTGACCTTTACACAAGAATGACGCAAGCGTTAGATTCCGCCCGAGGGCCGATCGGCCGGGGGGACGCCATGTCGAGACTGGAACCGATTCCGTTGGAGGCGCTGGCCGACGAGCCGAGGCGAATCATCGAGGAGGGCGTTGCCGACGGCACTTACGCCACCGCGATCCCGCTCCAGATCTTCGCCTATCGGACACAGCAGCTGCTCGAGACCCACGACGACCGGATGGCATGGGGAAAGGGGACGCTCCTGGGCGGTCGGATTCTCGAACTCCTGCGCATTCGTAGTGCGCAGCTGGGACAGTGCCAGCCGTGCATGCAGTCCAGAAAGCACGAGTCCATCTCGGACGACGACGTGGCCTGCCTGCTCGCTCCGGGCCACTCGGAACTGACGGAACAGGAGCGGCTCGCGGTGCAGTTCCTCGACCTCCTCTCCGCTGATCACCACGCCATCGATGCCGAGACCTACCGCGAGCTCGGTGAGGTCTTCACCGCGGCCCAGATCATCGAGCTGGGGTTCAGCTGTGCGGCATCGATGGGGCTGCATCGTTTCATTCACACCCTCGATGTTTTCGGCACCGACGCGCCAGTCATCCCCTTCAGTCCCGACCAGGTCGACACTGCGCACGAGGGCACCATGCACGAGGAGGCGACCGAAGCGGCCGACGCATGACCGAGACCGTCCTCGTGACCGGTGCGACCGGCCTGACCGGCGCCAACGTGTGCACACTGCTGATCGAGCGGGGCGATCACGTGCGGGCCCTGACCAGGGCGGGATCCGACACCGATCCGTTGGTCTCGATGGGAGTGGAACTGGTGACCGGCGACATCACCGACGCCACCGACGTGCTCCGGGCCTCCACCGGGGTTCAATCGATCATCCACTGCGCCGCTCTGTTGGGCGGCGCCAGCCAGGATCTCGCCGACTTCCAGGCCGTCAACGTCGACGGAACCCGGCACGTGCTCGACGCGGCCGAGGCAGTTGACGCGCGGCGGGTCGTGGCAGTGAGCACCGGCACGTTCTTCGACACGACGTCCGGCGTCGATCGGGAGGACGCCCCCCTCCTGAAAGAGCCGAGCTCCGATCCATACACGATCACCAAGATGGCCGCATTCGAAGACGCCGTGGCCCGGGCCGCGGCCGGGAGGGACGTGGTCAGCACCCATCCGGGGGCCATCTTCGGCCCGTCACCCGTGGTCAGCAATGCGCTCGGCCGGACGAGCTTCAACCGGGTGCTTCTGTCGGCGTTGAGGGGACGAATCGAGCGCTATCTACGCTTCCCGGTGAGCTGGGTCTTCGCCGAAGATGTCGCCCGCGGCTGCGTGCTGGCACTAGACCGTGGCGTCGCCGGCGAGCGGTACATGCTCGACGGCAGGTCCGACGACATCGTGAGTATCGCGGCGGCGTGCAACCGGATCTGCGAACTCGCCGGGGTCGACCATCGTGTGCAGGACGTGGATCCCTCCGACGATCCCGAGCTGGCCAAAGTATTCGGCCCCACGCTCATCGCGATCGCGGAGAAGGCGGCCGAGGGAGGCAGCGCGACTCGTCGCGACGTCGCCGAGTCGAAGACCTACGCCCGCCTCGGCTACGACCCCGTTTCTCTCGACGAGGGACTCCTGAGGACGACGGAGTGGCTGCGCGAGATCGGCAAGATCGAGGCGACGTGAACAGACTGGCCGGGAAGGTCGCCATCGTCACCGGGGGCGCCGGAGGCATCGGGGCAGAGACCGCGCGGACGCTCGCCGGCGCCGGTGCCGCCGTCTCGGTGGTCGACATCGACGACGCAGGAGCGGCCGCGGTCGCTGATGGGATCTGTTCCGAGGGCGGATCTGCGATCCCGGTCCGAGCGGACGTGTCCGACGAAGCTCAAGTCGTGGCGGCAATCGCGGTCACGATGGAGCGCTTCGGTCGCCTCGACGTGCTCCACAACAACGCCGCGCTCACGGCCAGCGACTTCCTATCGCGGGACACCATGGTCACCGACCTCGACGTGGATGTTTGGGAACGCACGCTGGCGGTCAACCTGACGGGCCAGATGCTGACCTGCAAACACGCCATCCCCGAGATGCTCGGCGGAACCGGCGGGTCGATCATCAACATGTCGTCGGGGGCGGCGTTCACCGGCGACCGCACACGAACCTCCTACGGGGTGTCCAAGGCAGGCGTGAACGCGCTCACGATGTATGTGGCCACGAGCCACGGCAAGCAGGGGATCCGGGCCAACACGATCGTGCCCGGCCTCATCATCACCGAGGCCGTACGCGCGCACATCCCGGAGGACCTGCTCGCGTCGCTGGGGCGGATGACCCTGACCCCCTACGTGGGTGAGCCGAGCCACATCGCCGACCTGGTGTTGTTTCTCGCGTCCGACGAATCTCGCTACATCACCGGCCAGACGATCACCATCGACGGTGGCATGTCGGCCCACGCCTCTCACGTCGGAAACGACGACGCCTGAGCCGAACCTGAGGGTGCAGGGGTTTCCGATGTCTCGCGACATCACAAGGTGCCCGGGGTGAGATTTGAACTCACACGCTCCCTGGGGAGCCGGGGGGTTTGAGCGGGCCGAGGGACGCTCGGGTGGTGCGGTTTCGTCCACGCCGTACCGCAGGGTGCGGTACGGCGTCCGCGTGATGATCCGGGGTCCGTCGGGCATGGCGACGTTCGCGACTACTCCGCGACTACTCCGGACAACCAGGCGGTCGCCCGCAGGGACCAACACCAGCACCACCTCGACCAGCAACTGCGGCCGCGTCGTGAGGCGCGATGCCCAGTCCAGGAATCGCACCGCAGGCGAAGGTCAGCGTCGCACCCGTGAATCCTGGACACCAGAGCCGGAAGTGCGTTCGCAGGTCGAGGTTGATCCGCACGCAACGCGTGCCGATAGCGAACGAGTGATCAGTTCAGAGGTGCTCGCCGCGGGCGCAGATGTGGCCGACCGAGTTGTCGCCGCCGTGACCGCGGAGGTCCACCAGTGGGGCCCCTCGGAAGAGGCGAGGGCGCAACTCGAGTCCGCGATCGCTGCGCTGCCAGTCGAGGAACGCAGCGCGCTCTTCGCGGCGACCTACGACCAGATGCCCCAGCTCCGCGACGCTGGTGACAGACGGCGCGGGCCGCTGATGTACGCCGCCGCCGGCATCATCGGGAACAAGAGGCCTCCGCCGGACGAGGCCGTGCTCGTCCATGTCCTGCGCACCGGCCGACATGACTGCGGACATGGCCTCGACACGCGACTCCCGTTCGACCTCGCGTTCGATCACCTCCGGGACCGGGGGTGGTCACCCGTGCTCGGGGAGGCGATCCAGGCATACGCAGCTGGGCTTCCCACGGGTGGCACCGTGGTCCAGTCGATCAAGAGAAGCGCCGACCTGCTCCTGGTTCTCGACCGCGATCTCGACGGGCTGCATGGTGCCGAGGCGGCGTGGTGGATCAACACGGTCCGGTCGGCGCTGGCGGCTGTCGATGGCGATGAGCGAGTCCAGTGGGAGCGCCTGGTGCTGGCGATGCGAATCGGCGAGCAGATGACGATGCCGAAGACCTGGGTCGCCAGGGCGACGCCGATCCTCGAGGCGATCGGGCCGAAGGTTGTGGGGTCCCGGCTCGCCGAGTGGTGGCCGCGTGGGCCGAAGGTTTCGTTGAAGGGTTCCGGGGCGCAGCTCCTCAAGCACCTCATTTGGTGCCTCGGCATCGTCGAGCACCCCGACCGCGAGGCGCTCGTGACGGTCCTGGCCCACATCGAATGGACTCCGAAGCGGCCCATGGCGGTCCTCAAACCCGCCGCCGAAGCCCTGACGGGTTCCACGAGCGACAGCGGGCTCGCCGCCCGGGACCGACTCCGCTCCGCTATCGAAGACTGACCGGACTCGGGCAGCGTTCTTCAGCTAGGTCCAGGGCGGTAGTTCGCCGTCTTCGCGGGGCATCACACGTTCCAGCCATTCGGTCAAGGTTTTGGTCCAGACGATGGCCTCGGTGCAAGCCTCGTGGATGTACCGAACCGGTGGGTCGTCCGCTGCCCCCATCTCCACCCAGGCAACAGCACCGCTGGGCTCCGACAAGAAGAACGCGACATCGTCGAGCATGTCTTCAGGCAGGCCCGCTATCTCCAGCGTCCGCAGCGAGTGATCGCGACCTTCGGAAAGGATTTCGCGGCCGACCCTCGCGCTCGGAAACCATGCGCGGCTGAGGTCACTGCTGGCTGGCCCGATCCGGCCAGAAACTCATCAAGCGCCGCGGGCAGCGGCGGATCGGAGTGTTCCAGCTTCCCGGGGCCGTCGACCCGAACATCGAGGCGTCGCGCCGCCTCCTCCACGAGTCCCCTGACGCGATACCGCACGCTGTCTGCGGGCTCATTCTCTACCAAGTGACTCTTCTCACCTCGCTGACTCCAA
>JAOUEE010000237.1 GCA_029858875.1 Acidimicrobiia bacterium | reverse complement strand
CGAGAACGTGTCGCCCGGTTCGATGACCACCCCCTGGGTCAGCTCGGCGATGCGAGCGATGTTCACCACCCGCGACTGGCCGGCGGTGAACGCAGTGGTGAACTCGCTGATCATCTCCTCGATGCCCAGCGCCTCCGCCCACGCCGCATCACGTTCAGATGGTTGCTCCACGGGCTCGAGGGAAACCGACTCGGCCCCCGCCACCAGCGCCGCGAGCAGATCGGCCGGCGCTTCCTCCGAGCAGCACACCAGGACCGGCTCGGGATCCTCGACGAACACCTGGCCGAAGGCGATCCGGAACGTGGCCTGCTGGTCCTGGTTGCCCCCAACCGTGCCGAGCGCGAACCGAAGCCCGGCGAGGGCCATCTCCTCGTCGATGCCGAGCACCGCCTGATCCTCGGATCCCTCGGCCGCCTCCAGCAAGAGCCACGCCCGCAACGCCGCCGAGTCCAGGGTGCGCTCCACCTCACCGGCCCGAACGACGATGCCTCCGGCGGTGACGCTGTTCGCTTCCGCCGCGAGGGCCTCCGCCTCCTCGTCGGAGATGCTCGGTGCCAGCTCCTCGGTGGGGATGGGGACTTCGATGGGGTCATCACCGACGGCCTCGGCCAACGCGGCAACGGTGGTTCCGACGTCCAGGCGGGTGCCAGGCTGTCCGGGGTCGACGACGATGCGACCGGTATCCACGACAAAGTTCGGTTCGACCGGCTCGCTCTCGTCCATGTCCAGCGCCTCGACACCCTGGCGAGCCGCGTCCTCGTCGATGGTGAGCACCGCGGCCACCTCGGTGGTGGAGAAGAACGATCCCACCCATCCCCACGGCGATGCCGGGGTCTGGTGGGCGAGGGCCTCGTCGACGGTGGCCTCCACGTCGAGACCGATGCCCAGACCTCGGGCCGTGGTCTCGACGATCACCTCGTCGTCGGCGTCGATCAGGCGGACGTCGGTGGCGCCGTAGCCGGGTGCCAGATCGGTGAGCGCGTCCCGCAGCTCGTCCTCGGTCATCCCGGCGGCGTCGATTCCGGCCACTTCCACCCCGCGCCCGACACGGTCGCCGGCGCCGACCACGTCGAACAACCAGAACAACACGCCAACGGCGACGATGGCCGTACCCAGCCCGATGAGTACGAGCGATCGGGTGCGACGGCTCATCAGAAGAGCCGCAGTTCGTCGGACTCGATGCCCCGGAGCTCGTCGTAGTCGACGACCACCCAGTCGATGTCGCGGTCGGTGGCCAGCACCTTGGCCTGCGGTTTGATCTCCTGGGCCGCGAAGACGCCGCGAACCGGACGCAGGGTCGGGTCGCGGTTCAGGAAGTCCAGGTAGCGGGTCAGCTGCTCCACCCCATCGATCTCGCCTCGCCGCTTGATCTCCACCGCGAAGGCGTTGCCCTCGTCGTCACGGCACAACAGGTCGACCGGTCCGATGTCGGTGGGGTACTCGCGGCGGACCAGGCGGAAGCCGTGCCGTAGGGCGCCCGGGTTGGCCGCCAGCAGCTCCTGGAGGTGGGATTCGACCCCGTCCTTCTGCAGGCCGGGGTCGATGCCGAGGTCGTGATCGGAGTCCGCCAGGACCTCCTCCATGGCGATGGTCAGCTTCTCTCCCTTGGGGTTCGTGACCGTCCAGGTGCCCTCCTCCTCGCGCAGCCGGTTGGGGGCGTTCATCCAGTTCAGCGGCTTGTACGCGCCGCCGTCGGCGTGGATGGCCACACAGCCGTCGGCTTTGACCATGATGAGGCGGATCGCAGTGGGGAGGTGCGCTGTCAGGCGGCCGTCGTAGTCGACGGTGCATCGAGCGATGACCAGGCGCATGGAGTCACCATGGTAAGAGGCGCAGTGGCCAAGCCGAACGCGGGGCCGCGACAACCGGTCGTGGTCAGGAGGGTCAGCCCCTGCGCAGGCGCTTGCGGATCAGGTCGCGACGGTCCTGGATGTCGCGGTACGTGAGCGTCTCGATCGAGCGATCGATGCCCATCGCGTCCTTCATGCCATCCATGTCCACCTGGTAGACCTCGTCCCCCTGCATCCCCAGCTCGGCGGCCAGCCGCTCGCCGTGGGTGGTGGCGAAGTGCATGGCGATGTGGGTGATCTCCTCGAACAAATCGATGTCCGGCGCGAGGGTGGCGATGGCGCCGTCGAGGAACATGAGGTTCTTGACGAACAGCATCAGCTCCTTTGGCATGCGCGCTCCGTAGCCCAGCAGCAGCTTCACCACCCGCTGGAGCTCGGCCACCAGCTCGTCGGCGGCGAGCGTGGTGGGGTCCACCGCCGGTCCGTCCAGACCCAGGTCGGCGATGACCGCATCCAGGTCGGTGTCCCGGGGTAGGGCCCCCAGATCTCGCAACGCGCCCAGCTGCATGCGCGAGTCGCCGGTGGTGCCCGACATCATCAGGCGCAGGAAGGCCAGGCGACGGGCGTCGTCGAGCCGCCCGGTGATGCCGAAATCGAGCAGTGCGGTACGCCCGTCGGGTTGCACGAAGAGGTTCCCCCCGTGCAGGTCGCCGTGGAAGATGCCTTCGATCATGCACCCCTCCATGAACCCGATCATCCCGGTGCGGACGATGTCGTGGGTGTTGATGCCGGCCTGCTGGATGCTGGACACGTCATCGAAGGCGAAGCCGCGCAGCCGCTCCATGACCAGCACCCGCGGGGTGACCAGTTCGGGGTGGGGCCGGGGGATCACGTAGCCCCGTTGGCCCAGATCGGCGAACGAGCGGGCGACATCGAGCATGTTGTCGGCCTCGAGGCGGAAGTCCAGCTCCTCGGAGATGGTCTCGGCGAACAGCTCCACCAGCGCCGGCGGGTTGGCCAATGCGGTGATCGGTATCCGGCCGATGAGGAGGGGAGCCAGCCAGGCCATCACACGAAGGTCGTCGTGCACCAGATGCGACACGGAGGGACGTTGGACCTTCACCACCACCTCGGTGCCGTCGATCAGGGTCGCCGCATGGACCTGGGCGATCGACGCGGCAGCCAGCGGCACGGTGTCGATGGATGCGAAGACCTGGTCGAGCGGCGCCCGTAGCTCGGTCTCGAGCACCGTCCGGACGGTCGCGAAGTCCTCCGGAGGGACCTGATCCCGGCACTTGCGGAACTCGGTCACCAGCTCGGCGGGGAAGATCCCCTCACCAGACGAGATGATCTGCCCCAGCTTGATGTACGTGGGGCCCAGGGCCTCGGCCGCCTCACGGAGCCGCCGCGAGACACCGGCACGGCTGACCGAGCCCCCCTTCCGGTGCTCGCGGAGTTGCCACAGCACGATGGCCTGGCCCAGATGGCGAACCACGCGAAGGCCACGACGCACCGGTGGGATCCGCCGCGGTCGGGTCAGCTCGGGGACCTCGCGGCGGACGACATCACGGACCTGGCGGACCCGGCGGCGCCAGGGCAGGGCTGCGACGTCGGTGAGCACCCACGGCGCATCATCGGAGAAGGAGCCGATCTCGAGATCGGCCGGCGCGTCGGCACTCACGATCGTGAGTTCACCACGGCGGCGACCCCTGTCCCCAGTCGGCCCGCCCGTTCGCCCGCCTGACGGCGTGTGGTGGCGTGGGCCTGCCGCTTCTGGCCGCCCGTGGACTAGAAACCATCCATGTCGATCGACGCCATCGTGCTCGACCTCGACGGGGTGATCCGCCACTTCGACCCCGGCCACCGGCCGTCCGTCGAGGAGCGACATGGGCTCCGGCTCGGGATCCTGGCCGAGGCCGCCTGGGACCCCAAGCTCAATCGGCCCGCGATCACGGGCAAGATCACCCGGGCGCAGTGGGTGGCAGCCGTCGGCGCGGCGGTGGGGTCTCCCCGGGCCGCCGAGGAGTGGTTGGGTCATCCCGGCTCGGTCGACCACGGAATGGTCGCCCTCGTCGTGGAGCTCCGGTCGAGGGGACTGTCGGTGAGCGTGCTCACCAATGGCACCGACACCGTGCCCGACGAGCTGGCTCACCACGGCATCGCAGAACTGTTCGATCGGGTCTTCAACAGCTGGGAGCTGGGCGCGGCCAAGCCGGCCCATCGGGTCTACCGGCGCGTGTGCCTGGCTCTCGACACCGAGCCGCAGCGGGTGTTCTTCACCGACGACCGGGAGCTGAACGTGGTGGGCGCCAGAGAGGTGGGGCTCCAGGCCCATCTCTTCGACGGAATCGAGGGTCTTCGGGCTCGTCTGTCCGACCTGCTCGGCTGAGCGATCACAGACCCAGCGCGGGGACGACGGCCTCGATCAGATGGGGACCGGGTTCGCCGTTGCACCGCTCGAGCTGGGTCGTCAGATCCTCGGCGGACTCCACCCGAACCCCATCGACACCCATCCCCCCGGCCAGGGCCACGAAGTCGAGGTCGGGGTCGCGCAGATCGAGCATGGATCGCGACCGCGGGCCGCCGGCGTCGGCGCCCACCCGGTTGAGCTCCATGTTCAACACCGCGTAGCTGCTGTTGTTGGCGATGACCGTGGTGACGTCGAGTTGCTCTCGAGCCATCGACCACAGTGCCTGGAGGGTGTACATGGCCGACCCGTCGGCCTCGAGAGCCAGCACCCGCCGATCGGGGCAGGCCACGGCGGCACCGAGCGCCAGAGGGAGCCCGATGCCGATGGCACCGCCGGTCAGGCACAGCCAGTCGTGATGGGGTCCACCAGCCGTCGCGCCGGGAATCGACAGGCCCGAGGTGTTGGCCTCGTCGACCACGATGGCTCCGTCGGGGAGCGTGGCGCCGATGGCAGCGGCGAGGGTCTCGGTGTCGAGGGGGCCGGTCGGCCGATCGGGTCGCCCGGTGGGAGCCGTGGGGGCGGCGTCGACGGCGCCCACCTCGTTGGCGAGGGCCTCGAGGGCTTGGAGCGGATCGTCGGGCCCGGCGGCCAACGTCGACACCTGGCAGCCGTCGGGTGTGAGCACCGACGCCTTGTCGGGATACGCGAAGAACGAAACCGGCTCGACCGTGTCCACCAGGATGAGGTGGCGGGTGCCGTCCAGTTGCATCTGGGCGAACTCGGCCAGGTAGGCCAACCGGGGGATGTCGGGTAGGCCGGCACCCCGCTCGTGACGAGAGGGGAAGGTCTCGGCCATCACCTTGGCCCCGGTGGCGTGCCCTATGCGGGCCGCGGTCCGGATGCCGTCGGCTCGCATGGATCGCCCGCCGATGAGGACCGTGCAGGGCTCACCCGACTGGAGCGCCTTGGCTGCCGCCGCCACCTGGTCGGAGGCGGGTGGTCGGCCGGCAGGGGGCGCCACGGCCGGCGCGGGCCCAGCGGGGGCGGGCAGCCAGCACACGTCAGCCGGCAGCACCAGGGTGGCCACCTGGCCCGGCGGCGTGCGTGCTGCGGCCACGGCGTCGGCGGTGTCGGCTGCCACCGCATCGGGCGTCATCGACCGCCGGAACCAGCCCGAGACGGCGCCGGCGATGGCGTCGATGTCGGATTCGAGGGGAGCGTCGTACTGCTTGTGGTAGGTGGCGTGGTCGCCGACGATGTTGACGATGGGGGTGTGAGCCCGCCGCGCGTTGTGCAGGTTGGCCAGTCCGTTGCCCAGACCCGGTCCCAGGTGCAACAGGGTGGCCGCCGGCCGGTCGGCCATGCGTGCGTATCCGTCTGCCGCTCCGGTGACGGCGCCCTCGAACAGGGCCAGGACGCCGCGCATCGCGGTGACGTCGTCGAGGGCAGCCACGAAATGCATCTCGGAGGTGCCCGGATTGGTGAAGCACACGTCGACGCCGGCGTCCACCAGCGTCTGCACCAGGGCCTGTGCGCCGTTGGGGGCCGTGGGATCACTCATCAGATCATCGCTCCGGGATTGAGAATGCCGTTGGGATCGAATGCCGCCTTGATGCGACGCATGAGCTGGACCTTGGCCGGATCTTCGAGCTCCAGGTAGTACTTGCGTTTCGCCGTGCCCAGGCCGTGCTCGCCGGAGATGGCCCCGCCCAGGGCCTGGGCGGCACGAAACAGGCCCATCATCACCGTCTCGAGCTTGGCCGGGTCGGGCTGGAACACGCCGAGATGCACGTTGCCGTCGCCGGCATGGCCGCACCCGGCGATCCACGAGGCCGTCTCGGCGCCCAGTTCCTCGACCCGTTTCATGAAGTCGGGGATGGCGGCACGGGGTACGACGACATCGACGATGTCCTGGGCACCGTTGGCCTTGGCCAGCCAGAAGGCCTTCTCGCGGGCCTCGATGATGTTCGTGGCCGCCTGCGGGGGCAGCACGT
>JAOUEE010000236.1 GCA_029858875.1 Acidimicrobiia bacterium | reverse complement strand
GTAGATGTGGGGCCCAACATCTACCGGCGGGTGTGGGGGACCTTCGAGGTGCCCCTGTACCTGACCGGCAACGGCGAGCCCGGCGCGCGCTTCAGCTACGGCGGTTCCGCCGACGTCGATGCGCTCCCCGTGCGCAACGGCACGTTCACCGCCCGGTTCGTGTGCAACATCCCGCGGGCGACCACCAGCGATGGGGCCGATCCGGTGGCGCCGTCCCGGGGCACCGTCTACGGCCATGGCCTGCTGGGCCAGTACACCCAGGCCAACTCGGGCAGTCAGCGGGCCATGGCCAACGAGTCCAACATGACCTACTGCGGAACCGACTGGATCGGCATGGCCGAGGAGGATGTTCCCCACGTGGTGACCCTTCTCCAGAACCTGTCGGGCTTCCCCACGCTGGCCGATCGGGTGCAACAGGGCATCCTCAACACCCTGTTCCTGGCCCGGCTGCTGAAGGACCCGAACGGCTTCGCCGCTCATCCGGCCTTTCGGGCCGGTGCCTCCGACACGCCGGTCCTGGTGCCCGACGAGGTGTACTTCGAGGGGATCAGTCAGGGCGGCATCATCGGCGGTGCCGCCACCGCCGTGTCCACCGAGTGGACCGCGGCCAGCCTCGGCGTCCCGGGCATGAACTACTCCACCCTCCTGCGCCGCAGCGTCGATTTCGACCTGTACGCCCTGATCATGAACCCGAGCTACCCCGACGAGATGGACCGGTCGATCGGTCTGAGTGTCATCCAGATGCTGTGGGATCGGGCCGAGGCCAACGGGTACGCGCATCACATGACCGACGATCCGTATCCGGGCACGCCGCCCCATCGGGTCCTGCTCCACGAGGCCTTCGGCGATCATCAGGTGGCCAACGTCACCACCGAGGTCGAGGCCCGCACGATCGGCGCGCGCCTCGTCAGCCCGGCTCTGGCCCCCGGTCGCCACAGCGCGGTCCACCCCTTCTTCGGGATCTCACCGGTGCCGTCGTACCCCTTCGGTGGCTCTGCCCTGGTCGTGTGGGACAGCGGCAACCCGCATCCGCCCGATGCCAACATCGCCCCGCGGCCCCCGGCCTACGGCAGTGACCCGCATGGCAAGCCCCGCGAACAGGTGATCGCCCGTCTCCAGAAGAGCGAGTTCATGAAGGTCGGCGGTGGGCTCATCGACGTGTGTGCCGAAGCGCCGTGCCTGGCCCCATGAACCACTGATCCGTCGCTGGCCCGGACCGTCACCGGTCGTTTCGTCGCAGTCACATCCCGTGCACCGCTGCCGACGGGTGAACGGTGAAGACGGGGAAATCGAACCGGCGATCGTGGATGGAGCGCATCGCGCCCCCTCAGCGCGTCGGCGCGCTCGTGGGGGTGCTCGGCGTCATCGTCGGCGGCCTCCTCGTGATGCTCTGGGGATCCGACCCGATCGTCGCCGATGTCGAGATGCCGATGCTGGCCCTCGCCGCCCTGTTCATGATCGTGGAGTGGCGGGTCATTCACATCCAGTTCCGGGCCGAGGCCAGCAGCTTCTCGCTGCTCGAGGTCCCCCTCGTGCTGGGGCTGCTCTATGCGCCACCACGCGAGCTGCTGCTCGCGGCCATGTTGGGCATGATGCTCGGCCTCGGCGTCGCCCGGCGCCAGCCGCTGCTGAAGGTCGCCTTCAACGTGGCGAACATCGGGCTCTACTGCGGGGTCGCCTGGGTCATCGTCGACGCGGCGGCGCTGACGGGCGACCTCGGCCCGAACGCCTGGCTCTCGGTGTTCCTCGCCACCGCGGTCGGGTCCTCGCTGTCCGTGCTCGGCATCCTGGCCGCCATCACGCTCACCGAGGGCCCTCCCGGGCTTCGCCCCACGAACCGGCTCTTCGGCTTCGCGTTGGCGATGAGCTCGGCCAACACCGCGCTCGGGCTCCTGGCCGCCCTGTTGTTGCCGATCCAGGTCTTCAGCATCGCCCTGCTGCTCATTCCTGCGGCCATGGTGCTGCTGGCCTTCCAGATGTTCGCCTCCGAGCGGGCCCAGCGCGAGCGAGTGGAGTTCCTCTACCGTTCGAGCCGGCTGCTCGAGGCCGACGAGGCCCAGCACGGGCCCGATGCCCTGCTCGAGGCCACCCGGGAGATGTTCCGTGCGGGGGTCGCGGCCCTGGTGCTGCTCCCGGATGACCAGTCGCCGGCGTCGACCATCGTGCTGAGCGGTGACCGGCGGATCGAGATACGGGAGGTCACCAGCGGGCGCGAGGTGTCGCTCATCCGCGCCGCGTTCGATGCCCTGGACGAGCCGAGGATCCTCGACCCGCTGGACGAGGACGTGGTCACCGAGGCGGTGCGGACCGTGGGGGGACGTGACGCGATCGTGGCTCGGCTGGCGACCGAGGATCGCAACCTCGGTCTGCTCATCGTGGCCAACCGCCTGGGTGAGGTCACCTCCTTCACCGACGACGACCTGCAGGTGCTGGGTGCGCTCGCGGCGCAGTCTGGCGTGCTCCTCCACAACGACCGGCTCGAACAAGCGCTCGTCGAGCTCCGTGAGCTCGAGATACAGCTCGCCTACCAGGCGACGCACGACACGCTGACCGGGCTTCCCAACCGGTCACTGTTCACCCGTCGCCTCGATGAGGTGGCCTCCGGATCGGAGCCCTTCGCGGTGCTCTTCATGGACCTCGACGACTTCAAACTGGTGAACGACACCAGAGGTCACGCCGACGGCGACACGCTGCTGGTGGAGGTGGCCGACCGGATCAGGACCCTGCTGCGTCCGATCGACACGGCCGCGCGCCTCGGCGGCGACGAGTTCGCCGTGCTCCTCCGGGAGCACCCGAATCCCCGTGAGGTGGCCGACCGCATCGTGAGCCATCTCTCGGACCCGATCCAGATCGGTTCGTCGTGCGTGCAGGTGGGGTGCAGCGTCGGGATCGCCCGGTCCGAGCTCGGGCGCGGTCCCCAGCGCCTCCTCCAGGAGGCCGACCTGGCCATGTATCACGCCAAGCGCACCGGGAAGCGCAGCGTCGTCGAGTACGAGCCGGGCATCGAGGGCCAGCTGGAGATCGGATTCAAGGCCAATCTGCGCGACGCCATCTCGGCCGGACAACTGGAACTGCACTACCAGCCCGTCATCGACCTGGGCCGGCGCACCGTCTGCGGGTTCGAGGCGCTGGTGCGGTGGCGCTCACCGGAGCTGGGACTGCTGCTGCCCGGTGACTTCATCGATCAGGCCGAACACGATGGCTTCATCATCCCGATCGACCGGTGGGTCCTCGAGCGGGCGGTCACCGATCTCGGTCGGCTCTGCTCCCTGGGCCACCGCGATCTGTTCATGGCCGTGAACATCTCGGCCCGTCACCTGCAGGCCCCCGACCTCGTGGAGTTCATCAGAGGGTTGCAGCCCGACCCGACCGGTTTCGAGGGTCGCCTCCTGCTGGAGGTGACCGAGACGGCGCTGATGGGTGAGATCGAGCGGAGTCGGTCCCATGTGGAGGCCATCCGGGAGCTCGGTGCCCGCTTCGCCCTCGACGACTTCGGCACCGGTTACTCCTCGATCGGATATCTCCGGGAGTTCAACATCGATGTGTTGAAGATCGCGGAGCCCTTCGTGACCGCGTCCGTCGAGAGCGATCGGGACCACGAGTTCGTCGGCGCCATGATCGAGCTCGGTCACGCCCTGGGCCTGACGATCGTGGGCGAGGGCATCGAGCACGACGATCAGGCCAGGGCGCTGAGGGCGCTGGGCTGCGAGATGGGCCAGGGGTTCCTGTTCGCCCGTCCCGTGCCATTCGACGAGGCCATTCGGATCGTCGACCGGGAGCACGACCGGGGAACGTTCCGCCCCGCTGGCCTCTCGATGCGCTGAGTCGCTCCGAGCTCTCGGCGAGCCGAGAGGGCAGGCCGTGGGCCATACGGCCCTCTGCGCTAAAGGAACGCGGGGTTCGGTCCGTTGTAGGGGCCAACACAGAGTGGACGAGACTTCGACCCGGCAGGACACATTTGGTCGCCTGACCAGCCGGTGAGTCAGTGGCGAAACCGACGTCCTTGGAACACCCGATCGATCTCCGGCAACCGCCGACAGGGTCGACGGGCTCGAGGAAGGCTCGGAGATGTCGCAGAAACCGCACACCGTAGGAGTGAACTGGATCCGCCCGGTCGTGGCCCTGATGGCCGTGTTCGCGCTGATGGCCGCACTGGTGGCCACCAAGCCGGCCGCTTCTGATCACGCGTCGGCGAGCCCCGTGGCCGAGCTCAGCCTGTCCATGGTGGAGCTGCTGAGCCAGTCGGACATGTCCGATCCGGTCATGCTCGCCGAGCTCGGCGACGACGTCCTGCGGTCCGGATTCGACGGCAGTGATGGATCCGGCGTGGATGTCGCGCTCATCGACTCCGGCGTCTCCCCGGTGGACGGACTCAACGGCGACAATGTGCTGTACGGTCCTGACTTGTCCATGGAGGCGGCCTCTCCCGAGGTGGCCTTCCTCGACACCTACGGCCATGGCACGCACATGGCCGGCATCATCGTCGGCGAACGCGATGCCGCGCCGGGAATTGCCCCGGGCGCTCGATTGGTGAGTGTCAAGGTCGCCGGCAGCGACGGCGCGACCAGCATCGCCCAGGTGGTGGCCGGCATCGACTGGGTGGTCGATCACCACGACACCGATGGTCTCAACATCCGGGTGCTGAACCTCTCCCTCGGCCAGGCCGGGGTGACGAGCCACATCGGCGATCCGCTGTCGGCCGCCGTGGAACGGGCCTGGGACGCCGGCATCGTCGTCGTGGTCGCCGCGGGTAACCGCGGTGAGACCCAGGCCCACCTCGACTCGCCCGCGATCGATCCCTACGTCCTCGCCGTCGGCGCCTCGGACTCCAGCACTGGCCAATCGATCCCATGGCAGCCGGTTCCCGACTGGTCCGCCCTCGGCGACGGTCGCCGCAATCCCGATCTGGTGGCCCCTGGCCGTTCGATCGCCTCGTACCGGGTGCCGGGCTCGACCGTCGACCAATTGGTGCCAACGGCTCGCTACGGCGCTGACCTCTTCCTGGGGTCGGGTACCTCACAGGCCGCGGCGGTGGTCAGCGGGCTGGCCGCCAGGGCGATCGGCGAGTACCCGGGTCTCGACGCCGACGATTTGAAGGCCACGCTCGAGCGGGGCGCACGAAGCCTCAACACCGCCGGTCCGATCAAGAGCGGCGACGGCCGGGTGCGGCGGGACTGGCCACGGTTCGACAGCCCGACCCAGGACTTCACCCGGGCCGCCGGCGCCGGTACCGGCATCGTGACTCCAGCGGGAGCCACATGGTCCGGTGGCGGTTGGTCGGGTGCCACGTGGTCGGGTGCCACCTGGTCGGGTGCAACCTGGTCGGGCGGAACCTGGTCGGGTGCGACCTGGTCGGGTGCGACCTGGTCGGGTGCCACGTGGTCCGGCGCCACGTGGTCGGGTGCCACGTGGTCCGGCGCCACGTGGTCGGGTGCGACGTGGTCGGGTGCAACCTGGTCGGGTGCCACCTGGTCGGGCACCGGCTGGACCGGCTCCGGCACGCTGATCACCGACATCGGCAGCGTCGGCACTCTGGACTCCTCGGCCCTGG
The DNA here is from genome assembly GCA_029858875.1 of Acidimicrobiia bacterium. Taxonomy (GTDB): domain Bacteria; phylum Actinomycetota; class Acidimicrobiia; order Acidimicrobiales; family SHLQ01; genus JAOUEE01. Next base: position 645 of record JAOUEE010000236.1, on the reverse strand, counting down.
TGAGCGGCACCTCGGGCAGCCTCGAGTCGAACCCCACCGAGACCGTCCTCTCGCCGGACAAGGTGATGGACGCGGCCGTCTACGTCACCGAGTAGGGCACCCGCCGCGAGCATCTGAGAGCAAGCGACTGGTCGACGCCTCCAACCGGGGGCGTCGATCGGTCGCGTCGGCCCGAACGGAATTCCATCGCCCGCGGCCGAGGTTTTCCATGATTTGGTGAGGTGCGTCCCATGTGCGGGTGCACGCTGCTACCGTTTTCGACGCACGTGGCTGACCTGCTGCGGGCCGGTTGGTTGGGCTCACGGGCCGCCGACCGCAAATCCCAATAGGAGGGGATTCCGTGCAGATACCTACCCGATGGCTACGCGTCCTCGCGTTGCTGTTGGCCATCACCATGGTCGCAGCGGCGTGTGGCAGCGATGACGAAGGCTCCACCACCGACTCGTCCGACGACAGCGCGGCCGACACCGCGACCGACAGCGGCGACGATGCCAGCACCACCACCGGTGCGGCCGACGGCACCACCGATGGCGGCCCCACCGCGGCCGGTGGCGAGTTCATCGACTACGGCACCTTCGTGGGCGACCCGCCCGAGCACCTCGATCCTGCCCTCAACAGCACGCTCGATGCCTATCAGGTGATCAA
>JAOUEE010000235.1 GCA_029858875.1 Acidimicrobiia bacterium | reverse complement strand
CCTCCGGGGGCCGCGACGGAGCAGTCAGCATCGTCACCTCCGTCTCACCACCCGGCGGAGACGTCACCGAACCGGTGTCGGCTCACACGCAACGCTTCGTCCAGGCCGTCTGGTCCCTCGACCGCGACCTCGCGTACGCCCGCCACTATCCGGCCATCAGCTGGCGCAACTCGTTCTCGCGTGACGTCGATGCCATCGCCCACTGGCACGCCACCCATGACGACCCCGATTGGGCGAGCCGTCGATCCCGCCTCCACGCGCTGCTGGCCGAAGTCGACCGCCTCGAAGGCATCGCCGACCTCGTGGGCCTCGCCGCGCTCCCCGCAGGAGAACGGCTGACGCTGCTCACCAGTCGATTGATCCGCCAAGCGGTCCTGCAACAGAGCGCGCTCAGCGACAACGACGCATCGTGCGGGGCCGACAAGCAGGCTGCCCTCGCCGATGCGGTCCTCGCCGTCCACGACGCGGCGATTCGCCTGTCTCGGTCCGGCGTCCCGGCCAGCCTCATCGAGGAGTTCGACTACGGGCCACTCATCCGAGCCAAAGACGCCACCGGCTCTGATGACGACGCCGCCGTCGCCCGTATCAGCGCCGAGCTGCTCGAGGAAATGGAAGCGATGTCGCCATGACCCCGCCCACCGCTCGGCCGCTGCTCGAGGCGCCGATAGAGCTGACCGTTGTCGACCGAGTGGACGGTCCCCTGCTCTTCGTCACCGGGGTCGAAGGAGCCGGATGGGACGACTACGTCGAGATTCGCGGCGGCGACGGACGGACCCGTCATGGTGTGGTCGTCGATATCGACCACGACCTCGCCATCATCGAAGTCTTCGAAGGAACCGAGGGCATCGGCACACAAGGCAACACCGTCTCGTTCACCGGCGCCCCGCTACAGATCCCGATGACCGAAGCGTGGCTCGGCCGGATCAACAATGGACGAGGCGCCCCCATCGACGGGGGCCCACCGGTCACCGGGTCGCTCCGTCGTCCTGTCGCGGGCAGCCCGATCAATCCCGCGCGACGCGATCTGCCGCGGAATCCGGTGATCACGGGCATCTCCGCCATCGACGGCCTCACCACCCTCGTCCGCGGCCAGAAACTCCCCGTCTTCTCGGTCGGCGGGCTTCCCCACCTCGAACTGGCCATCCAGATCGCAGCCCAGGCCAGCGTCGAAGGGGCCCGATTCCGTGTCGTGTTCGCTGGGATGGGAATGACCAACCCCGACGCTGACCTCGTCCGACAGGGGCTCGAAGCTCGCATCCGAACCGGCGAGGCGACCCTGTTCCTGAACGCGGCTGACGATCCTGTCATCGAACGGATCCTCACCCCCCGGCTGGCATTGACCGTCGCTGAACACATCGCATTCGAGCTCGGCCACCACGTGCTGGTCATCCTGACCGACATGACCAGCTACTGCGACGCCGTCAGACAGCTCTCCTCGGCCCGGGGCGAAATCCCGAGCCGCCGCGGTTATCCGGGCTACCTCTTCAGCGACCTGGCCAGCATCTACGAGCGCTGCGGTCGGCTCAAGGATCGCGAGGGGTCCATCACCGAGCTCCCGGTCCTCACCATGCCGGCCGGCGACATCACCCACCCCGTGCCTGACCTGACCGGCTACATAACCGAAGGGCAACTCGTCCTGTCGCGGGAGCTTCACGGTCGCAGCATCTACCCGCCGATCGACGCCCTGGCGTCGCTTTCCCGGCTGATGCGCCGAGGAGCGGGGCCCGGCCGTACCCGCGAGGATCACCTGCCGATAGCGGCACAACTCCTCGCCCTGCTCGCCCAAGCCCGCCGAGCCGAGGAGCTCGCCGCCCTCATCGGGCTCGACGCCCTCTCCGTCACCGAACAGCGCTACATCGACTTCGGTCACGAATTCGAATCGCGATTCATCGACCAGGGCCCAACCGAGTCACGCGGCCTCGACGCCACGCTCGACAGAGCGTGGGCAGCGGCAGGAGCATTACCCGTGCGCGAGCTCACGATGGTCACGCCCGAACAGATCGCCCAGCACCGAACTCGTTCCGGCCCGAACTCCACCGCATCACTCACTCCAGCGGATCCACCGACATGACCGGTATCACCCGCACCGCGAACCGGTCTGCCCGGCTCCACCTGAGAGCCACCCTCGACCTCGCCCGCCACGCCGTCGAGCTCCTCCACAACAAGGAAGAAGCCCTGCAGCGCGAACAGGCCCGACTCGAAGGCCACGCCAGGCGCACCGAACAGCAATGGCACGACCATTGCCGCGACGCGACCGCCTGGCTCCTGCGGGCCCGCGCCCTCGGCGCCAGCAGCGACGTCGCTTCCATGCTGGACAGTGTCTCCCAATCGGCCGAAGTCACCGTTGCCTGGCAGACCGCGATGGGCGTCACCTATCCAGGCGATGTCACCTGTATGGCCGCAACAACACCAACATTGACCAGCACAGTCGCCCTCGTGCCAACGACAGCCGAATATCAAGCGGCACTCACTGCCGGTGCCGAACACGCCGCCGCGACCGCGGCGCTGAACCGCCTCGAAACCGAACTGTCGAACACCCGCCGGCGCCGACGGGCCATCGAACAGCGCCTCCAGCCACGCCTCGAGACCCAACTCCACCAACTCGACCTCGACCTCGACGAACGCGACCGCGACGCCGCCGTCCGAACCCACCTGGCCACCCAGCACAAGCGCGCCCGACCATGATGAAGCGCATCCTCGTCGCCGTCGACGACACGGCTCCCGCCATGGCCGCGGCAGACCTCGCCACCGAGCTCGCGAAGAACGAGGGCGCACAGATCCACTTCGTGGCGGTCAGCGAACCGGCTCACCACACCGAGAACGCGCTCCGCCACCTCACGGCAGTCGCCGAGAACGCCGGCTTGACACCCACCAGCACCACCGCCGACGGAGGCCACCCGTTCGAAGTGCTACTCGCAGTCGCCGAGGAGTGGCAGGCGGACCTCATCGTCATGGGCCGTTCGGACAACCGCCGGCCCGGCGTGCCCTACGTCGGCAGCCAAACCGAGCACCTCCTCGAGTTCACGCCCATCCCCGTCCTCGTCGTCCCATCCCCTTCGGCAGAGATCACACCGCAGTCCACGTCCGTGAACAAGCGGCCATGAGCACGCCCATCACGACAGCCGCAGTGCCTCATGGCCCGGCATCGTCCGAGGCCAGGTCTCTGACCTCGACCTCCCCCAGGCGACGCCGATACCCGCGCCGCGGTTCAGTTCGGTGACGACACCGGGTCGAACTCGAGATGCACCTTCGAGAGGCCACGCAGCACCCACGTGGGCTCGTAGCGGAACCGGCGAGCCCCGGCCGGGCCGTGGTGCTCGACGGAGAGGCGGATGTCGTGCATTCGGTCGAGGATGCGCTCGAGGCTCACGCGACCCTCCACCCGGGCGAGCGAGCCGCCGGGGCACGAGTGGACGCCACGCCCGAACGCCAGGTGGCCTTGCGCGTTGGGCCGGTCGAGGCGGAATTCGGCGGGGCACTCGAAGCGTCGAGGGTCGCGGTTGGCGGCGCCGTTGAGCAGCATCACCGGGGTTCCCGCCTCGATGTCGACCCCTCCGACTGTGGTTGATCGCTTGGTGAGGCGGAAGTCGGTCTTCACCGGGCTCTCGGTCCGCAGCAGCTCCTCGAGGAAATTGGGGATGCGGTCGCGGTGCTCGCGCAGTTCTTCCTGGATGTCGGGATGCTCGGCGAGATGCTTCAACGCGGCCGCGAGCAGGCGGGCCGTGGTCTCCTGGCCGGCCGCGAAGAGGAACGTCGAGGTGTGCACGACCGCGGTCACATCCGGCATGGTGCCGTCGGGGTAGGTGGCCAGCGCCAGCTTGGTGAGCACGTCCTCGCGAGGCTTGCGACGACGGTCTTCGATGTACTCGGCGAACCACTTGTCGAGCCAGGCGAGCGGGTTCTCGCCCGGGCTGCCATCAGCGCCGGCGCCGACCTCGCCGATGGTGCCGGTCAAACCGAACCCCTCGCGGAACCGCTGGTGGTCGGCTTCGGGCACGCCGAGCACATCGGCAACGACGAGCATGGCGAAGGGCTGCGCGTAGGCGCTGATGAACTCGCAGCGGCCGTCGTCGAGGAACTCCTCGAGTTGCCGGTCGGCGAGGCCCCACATGAACGCCTCGTTGTCCTGGAGTCGCCTCGGGGTGAGTAGCCGCATGAGGATGGCCCGTTCGCGCGTGTGTTCCGGCGGGTCCATCGTGACCATGTGCTCATGCATGGGCAGCTGGTGGCGGTACTCGGCGACGATGTCGGAGACATCATCACCCTCGAGCGGAACCGGGAAGGTGGCGTAGGGGCCGACCACGGAGTTGCACGACGAGAAGGTGTCGGTGTCCTTGTAGATCTCCCAGGCCTCCTGGTAGCCGGTGACCGCGACCACGCCCAGGTGGTCCAACGGCAGCACCGGGCACTCCGAGCGGAGCTCGTCGAGATACGGGTACGGATCCTCGACCAGGGACTCGTCGGTGAAATAGTCGATCGTCGTCCAGTCGCTCAAGTGGCCCTCCGGCGCGTGCGTGCTGGGCGTGTGCACAGCACTGACTGTGCGTGTGCTTAGCACCGGGGAATCGACGTGACAAGGTGTCAGATGGCATCTGTTCCCTCATCGCGCCGGATCGGCTCTCCGGATTCCGAGACCCGCACGCAGCTGCTCGACGCCGCAGAGCGGCTCATGCGCGAGGAGGGCTACGCGGCGGTCACCTCCCGACGGATCGCGTCCAAGGCCGGCCGGAAGCACCAGCTCGTCCACTACTACTTCCGTACCATGGACGACCTCTTCATCGAGCTCTTCCGGCGCCGGGCCGAGGAGAACATCGGTCGCTTCGAGCGCGCCATCGCCCAGGACGGGTCGCTCGGGAACCTCTGGCGCCTCAATGCCGATCCCCGGGGCGCGGCCTTCACCCTGGAGTTCGTGGCGTTGGCCAATCACCGCAAAGCGCTCCGAGCCGAGATCGCCCGCTACGCCGAACACTTCCGCTCGTCCCAGGTCGAGGCGGTCCGGCGAGCCCTCGTCGATTCCGGCGTCGACGAGGACGAACTGCCGGCGATCGTCGCATTGCTCATGATGACCGGACTGGCCCAGGTGCTCGCACTCGAGGACACGCTGGGTGTCACCGCCGGGCACGACACCACCGTCGAGTTCGTCGGGCGCGCGATCGCGCAGCTTGAGGCAAGATCGGCGGACCGCAGGGAGTCCGGCACGCCTTCAACCCGAGACGACGCCCCGAGGGAGGGGTAGCGGCAGGTCCGCATAGGTGACGATGCCGGGTGGGGCCGCCACCACAGAGGGGATGGCGTGGATCGCCGGCATCGCCGTCATGATCATCCCGAGCACCATGAACTCGGCGAAGGTGGTCGCTTCGAAGTCTGGTGGCGGGAGGTACTCGAGCCTCACCCGGACGGTGGGAAGCCCGTCGATCTGGATGACGTGACCCTCCTCGATCGTCCAGTCGGGGTCGAGGGTCTGGCCCTTCTTCCACCGCACGTTCAGCTCCACGATGGTGCGATCACCGACCTTCCCTTGCCAACTGGCAGCGACGCCGGCCACACAGCCCGCCGAGATGGTCCAGGAATCCATGACCACGTCTTCGGTGGTTCGGGCGTATTCGGCCTCGCACACGATCTCGTCGAGCTCGACCCCGAGGGCATCGGCCACCAGCGCCACCGCCTCGCCGAACACCGCGGTGCCCTGGGCCGCCATGCCGGGCAGTTCGGGATCGTCGATCGGCCGACCGAAGCCACAGGGCAGTTCCGTGGCCGGCGAGTCGTAGAGGGTCGTGTCGGATCCTTCGCTGATGGTGATCTTGTCGACCCGATCGGAGATCCCCGCCGCAGCAATGCCGATCAGCTCCACGAAACCCGGGCTGATCCCCGTGCCGAACATCGAGGAACCGCCTCGCTGACAGGCCTCGACGATGCGATCACGTTCGGGGCCGAGGCCTCGACCGTTTATGAACGCGGCAGTGCTGACCACGTTCACCCCGGCGGCGAGGATGCGCACGAGCTCCTCCGGGTTCTGCCACATCGGGTTGTAGACCACGCAGTCGGGGTTCAGCGCGAGCAGGGCTTCGATGTCGTCGGTGGCAGTGACACCGACCGGCCCGATGCCGCAGAGCTCGCCTACGTCACGACCGACTTTGTCGGGCGACCAGGCGTAGCAACCGACGAGTTGGAGATCCGGGTGGGCCTCCACGGCTCGGACCGAGCGCCGGCCCACATTGCCCGTCGTC
>JAOUEE010000234.1 GCA_029858875.1 Acidimicrobiia bacterium | reverse complement strand
AGCAGACTCGTGGTCGATTCTCCGCCTGCGCTGAGCAGTGTCTGGAGGATGATGATGGCGTCGTGCTCGGCCAACACCCCTTCGCGGACGCCTCGGGAGATCGTGCCGAGGATCTCGTCATCTGCAGCGGCACCGTGGGTTGCGAGCTGCTCGGTGATCCATCCGTAGGTCTCGGCGCTCTTCCCCAACAAGACGTTCAGTTCGTCGAGAGTGATCCGCGCCCCGACCTGCGCGGTGGAGTCGAATGCGACCTGCAGCAGTGTGTCCAGGTCGTAGTCACGGAACCCGATCAGCTGGGCGATGATCGAGATGGGCACCAAGTTGGCGACCGTTGCCATGAACTCGACCGCCGACTCTGCCAAAGCATGGTCGAGGCACCGTCCGGCCACCTCGGCGATCTCGGGTTCGAGGTTGCCCATCCGCCTCGCCATGAGATCCGGGAACACCGCCATTCGGTGCACGGTGTGCACCGGCGGATCCGACACCGCCAGGGCCTGCGTGCCCTCGCCGAACGCGAGGCGTAACGGGAGCCCGGCTTCGTCGCGGTACAGGAAGTGGTACATCCGCGACGAGAAGTCCTCGACGCGGCCGGTGGCCTCGGCGATCTGGGCGAACGAGGAGACGACGCAGACCTCGGTGCCGGGCACCAACCAAACGGGCGCCTCGGCGTGGAGCCGCCGGTAGAAGGGGTACGGATCGTCGATCACTGCCGGTTCGAGCAGCATCGTGGCCGGGATGTCGGTGTCCATGGCAGGTCTCCCTTGTGTGGCGTAGGGCGTATACGGACACATTCCTTTTCCTCTACCGGGCCGAAGCCTCGACGAATCCGTTTGTGTATGGCATACACATAGGTTGTACACTACCGGAGTGGTCGCGATCGAGCAGCCGACGAGGCCCAAGCAGAGAGGCCAGCTCAGCCGTGAGCTGATCCTCGACGCCACTCGGAATCTCCTCGACGAGCACGGGTTGGAAGCGCTGTCCATGCGGGCCGTGGCCAACGCCGTCGGGTCGAGTCCGATGGCGCTGTATCGCTACGTCAGCGACCGGCGTGATCTCGAGATCGCCGTCGCCCAGCTGGTGAGTGTCGAGCTCGAGTTGATCGACGATCCCACCGTCGCACCCGACGAAGCGATAGCGACCTGGATGCGGAAGGTCCGTGCGCATTGGCTGCGTCACCCTTGGATCGGCCCTCTTCTCGGTGAGCATCCCGAGCTCGCTGAGTTCATCGTCGCGGTGGGCACCGCCCTGGCCGGCGCGCTCGAGCGGGCCGGTGCCAGTGCCAGGATCATCGGCGAGGAAGTCATCCACATCACGCGGACCACGCTCGGCGTGGTCCTGCTGGAGCAGTCGGCGCCGTTGGCGCAACGAGCCGACAGCTTGGCCTGGCGTTCCGGCGAGGGGTCGGGCTCGGCGATCGCCCGCGCTGCGGGAGCGATCGACGACGATCAGCTGTTCGAGCTCGTGATCCACTCGACGATCGCTGGACTCGAGGCTCGGCTCGCCGTATCGGCGCCCTATCAAGGAGGCATGTATGTCCACCACTGAGGTCCCGTATCCCGGACTCGAGGCTTTCCCGATGCCACGCGACCCCGACGCGCTCGCCGACCGGAGTCGCCGCCCGATCGTGCGAACGCCCACGTCCGAGCCGCGGTTTCCGTTCCCCGTCCCCGACGGCTGGTTCGTGGTGGCCGAGGCGCGCAACCTGGCCCCCGGTGAGACGACGACCATGCACGTCTTCGGCGAGGACGTGGTCCTGTACCGGACCGATCACGGTGAGCCACGGATGGTCGACGCCTACTGCAGCCATCTCGGCGCGCACATCGGCGTGGGCGGTCGCGTCGAGGGCGGATGCATCCGTTGCCCGTTCCACGGATGGCTCTACGACGGGCAGACCGGGAAGTGCGAGGAGATCCCGTACGGCGACATGGACCGCATCCCCAGCCAGGCGAAGGTCCGGTCGTACCCGTGCATCGAGCGCAACCAGATGATCTGGGCCTGGCACCACGGCGCGCAGGAGCAACCGTTCTACGAGGTCCCCGAGGTCGAGGAGTTCGCGGACAACGACTGGCTGCCCTACGAGATCGTGGAGTTCGACGTCGCCACGTGCGCCCAGGAGATGGCGGAGAACAACGTCGACTTCGCCCACTTCCAATACGTCCACGGGACTGACGCCATCCCCGACGACGAGTTCCACCTCGACGGAACCTACAAGCGAACCGTCGGGGCAGGTGGCAACTTCGTGCGTGAGGGCTTCGGTCTGGGGCTCGGCGTGCTGCGGATTGCTGGCATGACGACCTTCATCTCCTCGACCACCCCGATCGATCGAGAGAACCTCAAGGTCCGCTGGATCTTCACGGCGCCGAAGGCCAACGGCCCCGATGCTGCACGCCAGGCGGCGGAGGGCCTCTCGGCCGGCGTGAGCCAGGACCTGCCGATCTGGGAGAACAAGCGCTACGTGGATCGACCCGTGGTCACCAAGAGCGAGAAGAAGTTGCTCGAGCAGCGGGAGTGGGCCAAGCAGTTCTACTCGGGCGACGCGGGGTGATCGGCATGGAAGCATGGGCCGGCCAGTACTGCATCAACGTGACGGACCTCGACCGGACAGTGGCGTTCTACGAGACACTCGGACTCACCAATACCAGCCGGACGGAGATCCCCGACGCCTTCGAGGCGATCATGGAGGACGCGGGTCTCAAGGGAGGAAAGATCCAGCTTGCCCAGCAGAAGGAGCAAACGGGGCCGATCGACCACGGCAACGCGATCTGGAAGCTGTACGTCAACACCAACGACATCGAAGGGCAGTACCAGGCGGCGATCGACGGCGGCTACCAGTCGGAGTCTCCCCCGGTCCGCATGGAGCAGTGGCCGGTCACCGTCGGTTTCCTGCGTGATCCCGACGGCTACCTGGTCGAACTCGTCCAGCGCCACCCGTGGACCGACGGCGACGACCGGACCTTCGCCTGGGTCGGCCAGTACTGCATCTACGTCAGCGACATGGCGCAGACGATCAAGTTCTACGAGACGCTCGGACTCACGTGCACCAGCCAGACCGACATCCCGAAGGTCAAGGAGGCGATCCTCGAGAACGGCAACGGCAAGGGGGGCAAGATCCAGCTCGCGCAGAAACTCGAGGGCCCCGCGCCGATCGACATGGGCACGGCCATGTGGAAGCTCTACCTCCACACCGACGACTGCGAGGGTCTGCACCAGGCCGCCCTCGACGCCGGGTACGGCGAGATGATGCAGCCGATGAAGCTCGAGCGGTGGAACACGACGATCTCGTTCGTGCTCGACCCCGACGGTTACCAGGTCGAGCTCGTCCAACGCCACCCCGACTGACCGCCGGTTTCCACGGACCAGGAGAAGGACACCATGGACAACTACCTGCTGATCTCCTCGGACGGCCACGCCGGGCCACCCGCGCACATCTACCGCGACTACCTCGACCCGCAGTACCGCGGACGGTTCGACGAGCAACAAGCCGAGGCCGAATCAATGCGGGCCCTGTCGCCGATGGCGTCGGGCGAGAAGAGCGACTTCCAGACGGAGTGGGAGCTCGCCACTGATGGCGACGGCGGTCTCACCGCGGCCTACGACGGCGCAGAGCGCAACCGTGTTCTCGACCGTGAGGGCGTCGCTGCCGAGGTGCTGTTCCCCGATGCCGACGTGCTGGGGACCGGTCGGATCGCATCGTCGCCCTTCGGCACCGGCCTCGCCGCGGGCTCCCAATCCGAGCCCGAGCTCGCCGTTGCCGGCTGTCGCGCCCACAACCGATGGCTCGGGGATTTCTGTGGTGACGACCCGCTCCGCCGCATCGGCATAGCGGTGATCCCGGCGATCATCCCGGAGATGGACACCGTGCTCGAGCTCGTGCGGGAGGCCAAGGAGCTCGGCCATCGCGGCATCCTGATCCCGAGCAGATGGTTCGACCGACCGCCATACAACGAGCCCTGGTACGACCCCCTCTGGGCACTGACCGAGGAGCTCGGTCTGGTGCTCCACACCCACTCCGGTGCCGGTCCCAGCGACTACACTGGCGGCTACGGCCTCGGGCCGATCTACGCCAGCGAGGCCGGTTGGTGGGCCGCTCGACCGCTGCACGTCCTCATCTGGGCAGGCGTCTTCGAGCGATTCCCGAACCTCATGTACTCGCAGGCCGAGAACGCGGCATGGTGGGTACCCGACGTCATCCGGAAGATGGACGAGAAGTGGCACGGCTACCACAACACCAAGAAGATGGGCTCGCTCTTCACCGACGCCCTACCCAACCCGCCGCGGTTCTACCTCGACCGCAACTGTTTCTTCGGTGCCTCCACACCGGCTCCCGACGACATCGAACGTCGTCACGATGTCGGCGTCGACAACATCATGTGGGGTAATGACATGCCGCACCCCGAGGGCACCTTCCCCTACACCCACTACTTCGTACGGGAGCGGTTCAAGGACGTCCCCGAGGACGAGGCACGGCGCATGCTCGGGCTCACCGCGGCGAAGCTCTACGCGCTCGACGTCGAGGCGCTGCGGCCCTTCGCCGACCGCATCGGGCCGACGTTCGAGGAGGTCCATGGCGGCGACGTGGTGCTCGACGCCCCCGCCGAGGCCATCGCATAGAAACGACCCGCGACAGACCGTCCGGTTCCACGAGGAGTAGCGGTGATCAAGCTGAGTGTTCTCTACCCACGTACCGATGGTGCGTCGTTCGATCACGACTACTACCGGGAGCGCCACGTTCCCCTCTGCTGCCGGACGTGGGGGCTCGCCGGAGCCGACATCGACCGCGGCGTGGACGGCCCCTACGAAGCTGCGGTGCACTTTCTCTTCGACGACCTGGAGGCGATGCAGACGGCCCTCGCCGCCGACGGAACCGTGGCCGTGCGGGCCGATGTCGCCAACTACACGACGATCACACCGGTCCGCCAGCTCAGCGAGGTCGTTGCGGAAGCGTGAGGTGACGGCCCGGTCGGGGCGGGACCGAGAGCGGATCCTGGATCCCCGGTGGGGCGTCGGCGAGCACCGGGATGGCGTTGATCGCGCGCATCGCCGTGGCGATGAGCCCGTGTGACTCACCGTCGACACGGGGGAGGACGAGGGTGCAAGTCATGTCGGGCCGACCCTCGACGAGGACCCGATAGACCGTGTCGCCACCGGTGACGCCGGCGTTCCACTCCGGTGCGACGGACGGGTCGACGTGGTTGACGTGCTCGAGGATGGTGAAGGGCTCGTCGCCGACGAGCCCATGGAGCTCGAAGCGAACCGCGGCGACCGTGCCGGTGGCGACCGGGCCGCAGGCGGTATCGATGTCGTGGTCGGTGACCGCGGACTCCGTGACGAGCCGGACTCCGTCGACGTCGACACCGAGGTCGGCGGCCATCTGACGGGCGACGCCGCCCCACAGCCGGACGAGGGTGTCGCCCGTGAAGAGGGGGATGTCCTCGCCGGGGCGGCTGCCGAATCCCCATGCGCGGAAGACGGCCTCCACACCGTAGTCACCGTAGTGGGCGATCTCCTGCACGTGGACTCGTCGGATCTCGTCCGACACGGTGAGCAGTGTGTGCGGGAGCAGGTCGCTCGCGAAGCCGGGTTCGATGCCGGTCGCGAACAGGGCGCTCGCGCCAGAGCGGCAGGCGTCCTCCATCGGGCGTCGGACGGACTCGGGCAGCTGGTGGGGGAGGATGTGACCGGCCAGCGAGGTCGTGACCACGTCGCGGCCCGATCCGAGGCATCGCATGATGTCGGGGATGTGGCTGCCGTCGCCGAAATAGCTCAAGCAGTCGAAGTCGAGGGCGAGGAGCTCCTCCACATCGTTGGTCGCCAAGATCCGCGTCGGTGGCCGACCGCAGAGCTCCCCCGCGTCGAGGCCTGCCCGCTCGGGCCGAGCGACGTACAGGCCGACGAGCTCGAGGTCGGGGTGCCCGATGATCCCCTGCAAGGCCAGTCGGCCGGTCGATCCCGTCCCCCAATGGGCGACCCGACGCACCCTTGGACCCCGGGTCAGACCGTCACGGGGACGGTGGCCGGGCCCCGGACGGTGGTGGTGTGGACCATCTCGACACGTGACTCGTCGACGTCCCATTGCGGATACCGGTTCAGCATCTCATCGATGATGACCCGTCCTTCGAGGCGGGCGAGGGCGGCGCCGAGACAGAAGTGGGTGCCGTAGCCGAGGGTGAGGTGGCGATCCATGTTCCGCCGGACGTCGAAGCGATCGGGGTCGGGGTACTCGCGCTCGTCT
>JAOUEE010000233.1 GCA_029858875.1 Acidimicrobiia bacterium | reverse complement strand
AAGATGCCAGGCTTGTCGGAGGTGAACGAGGTCTTGACGTTGGTCGCGCCACCGAACACCGGCTCGATGCCGACCACGTGGTCACCGTCGACCTCGAGGTCGACCACGTTGGTGATCACCGGCGCGTCGAGCTTGGCCGACAGGCGGCCGGCCACGTCGCGACCGTCGTAGGTGGTGCCGATCATGAACAGATCGGGGCCGATGCCGGCGTCGACGGCGGCGGCGATCGCACCGGCCACCGCCACACCCTGCATCGCGCCACCGAGATCACCAGTGGCGTGCACCGTGGAAGCGCCGTGCTCACCGAGCTCGGCAGCCACCCCGGATGCGTCGCCGCCGAACACGACCTCGACGGTGTCGGCCAGCTCTCGGGCCTTGGCCAGCAGCTCGAGCGTGATGGTCTTGACGCCGCCGTTCCCGGCCTCGCCGTACACCCAGATCTTGGAAACACCCATCGTCGGACCTCCTACAGAACCTTGAGCTCGTCGAGGAAGGCCACGATGCGCTCGTGGGCATCGCCCTCGTCTTCGATGACTTCACCGGACTCACGGGCGGGGGCGGGTTCGATGCCCACGATCTCCTGTCCACCTCCGGCCCAACCGACCGAACCGGCGTCGATGCCGAGATCGGCGACGGTGACCTCGTCGACCGGCTTGGACTTGGCCGCCATGATGCCTTTGAAGCTGGGATAGCGCGGTTCGACCACACCGGCCGTCACCGACACCAGGCAGGGCATCGGGCATTCGACGGAGTCGTACCCGTCCTCGGTCTGGCGCTTCACGTGCACGCCGCCACCATCGACCGCGATCTCCTTGGCAAAGGTGACCGATGGCAGGCCCAACAGTTCGGCGACCTGTGCGGGCACCGTGCCGGTGTAGCCGTCACTCGACTCGGTGGCCGCCAGGACGAGGTCGGGGCTGGTACGACCGATGGCGGCGGCCAACACCTTGGCCGTCCCCAACGCGTCGGTCCCGGCCAGGGCCTCGTCGCTGACCAGCACGGCGCTGGCCGCGCCCATCGCCAACGCGGTGCGCAGGCCGCCCACCTCGTTGTTGGGGGCCATGGACACGAGGGTGACCTCCCCCTCACCGGCGGCGTCGACCAGCTGCAGCGCCATCTCGACCCCGTACGAGTCGGACTCGTCGAGGATGAGCTTGGAGTCGCGCTTGAGGGTCTTGGTCTCGGGATCCAATTCGCCCGGATCGGCCGGGTCGGGGATCTGCTTCACACAGACAACGACGTTCATGGCCGCCAGTGTTGCGGGCGTCCAACCCATTTCAAAATCGGAGCGGGCAAATCCCACTGCTACCGTCTGCCGGCAGTGAAGATCCTCCTGATCGTCAACGCGTCGGCATCGTCGGTGACGGCCAGGGGCCGCGTCGTCATCCAAAAGGCGCTCTCCGCTGACCACGAGGTGCGGGTTGCCGCCACCAGTCGGCGGGGCCACGCCACCCGTCTGGCGCAGGGAGCAGCCGCTTCGGGAACCGATGTGGTCGTGGTGCTCGGGGGCGACGGCACCTTGAACGAGGCGGCCAACGGCCTGGCCGGCACCTCGACGGCCCTGGCCCCGCTGCCGGGGGGGTCGACCAACGTCTTCGCCCGAACCCTGGGGCTCAGCGACGACCCCGTGGAAGCGACCGCCACCCTGCTCGAGGCACTGTCGAAGAACACCATCCGCTCCGTGGGGTTGGGCTCGGTCAACGGCCGCTACTTCCTCTTCCACACCGGCATCGGGTTCGACGCCGCCGTGGTCGAACAGGTCGAGAAACGCAGCAGCCTCAAGCGCTACGCCGGGCATCCACTGTTCATGTGGTCGGCCGTCACGACCTGGCTGCGCCACTACGATCACCGATCCCCTGCCTTCGCGCTGCACTATCCCGATGGCACCATCGTCGACTCCCCGTTCGCCATCGTGCTCAACACCAACCCGTACACCTATCTGGGCGCCCGGCCCTTCGACATCGCCCCCGATGCGGGCCTGCAGCGGCCACTGGCCGTCGTGGCGCTGCGTTCGCTGGGGCTGATCACCCTGACCCGCGTGGCCATGGCGGCCCTGCGACCGGGTTCGGGGGTGGGCCACAGCCGCCAGGTGCACTACCTGCCCGACGTCACCGACGTGACGGTTCGGGGCTACCGACCGTTCCCCTACCAGGTCGACGGCGACCATCTGGGTGACGCCGAGGAACTGGTCTTCCGCTACGAACCCGAGATCCTGTCGCTGGTCACCCCCGACAGCCGCGCCGTCAGCCGCTGATCGCGTCCACCACCCGGCGGCCCATGGCCACGTCGTTGGTGACGATGCCGTCCACGCCCATGGCCACCAGCTCGGCCATGCGCTCGGGTTCATCGATCGTCCAGGTGTTGATGGCGATGCCGAGGTCGTGGGCCCGCTGCACCAACCTGACGTCCACCAACGAGTGGTAGGGGTGAAAAGCCTGGTGGCGGTGGGCCACCGTGCGCTCGAGACCGCGCAGGGGGTCACCCATGTCAACCGAGAGGTAGGCCGTGGGCAGCTCCGAATCGATGGCCTTGATGCGATCGACGGCGTCGATGTTGAACGAGGACACCAGCACCTGGTCAGGGGCGAGATAGGCCCGGGCCAGACCGGCCACGGCGTCCGACACCAGGTGCTCGGCATCGAAATCGGGATCGTCGGGCAGGTTCTTGATCTCGATGTTCACTCCCATGCCGTCACAGACCTCGAGGGCTTCGGCCAGGCTGGGCACGTTGTCGGGCAGATCCGACGCATCGAGGTCGGCGATCACCCGGCCGTCGGCCAGGTGGGCATCGTGGTGCACCACGATGACGCCGTCGGCCGATCGTCGGGCGTCGAGCTCCACCCAGTCGGCGCCCAGTTCCTTCGCTCGTTCAAAGGCTTCGAGCGTGTTCTCGTGCGCCACCGACGACGCCCCGCGGTGGGCGATGACGTCGGTCACGGCAAAATCACCCCTTGCCACTCTGGGTGAGACCGGGTACGTTCTCCGTGTTGATTGAAACAGGTTCTCATTTCGTGATGCGTCGGAGCGAGAGCCGTGAGGGAGCGCCATCGATGGTCGATGGCGGACAAGGGGTGCTGGTTCAGTGGCGTTGACACACGCGAATGCTTACACGCTCGAAGGCAACACGCCGGACTGGCGCGTCACGGCTGCCTGCCGCGACACCGACCCGGACCTGTTCTTCCCGGTGGGGACGACCGGCCCGGCCATCGACCAGATCGCCTCGGCCAAGCAGGTGTGCAACGCCTGCGAGGCCAAGGACGTGTGTCTCGAGTTCGCCCTCACCACCAATCAGGACTCCGGGGTGTGGGGCGGAACGTCCGAGGACGAACGCCGCAAGCTCCGCCGCAAGTGGCTCAAGGCCAAGAAGTCGGGCCGGACCATCTCCCTGGTCTGATTCTCAGATCCGTGTCACCGTCGGGGCCCGCGATGCCCCGGCCAGCGGGACTTCGAGCTCCACCACGGTGCCAGGCCGGTCGCCCGATCCGTCGCCTCGGCGCATGGCGATCGAACCGCCCATCTCGTTCACGACGAATGTCTGCACGATGGTGAGTCCGAGTCCCACCTCGCCCGCAATGTCGAAGTCCGCGGGCAGGCCGACCCCGTCATCGGTGACGACCACCCGTACTCCGGTGGCGACACTGACCAGGTCCACCTGGACGGTGCCCGATCGCTTGCCCCGACCGAAGGCGTGATCGACGGCGTTCTGCAGCAACTCGGTGATCACCACCGACAGGGGCATGGCCACCTCGCTCGACACCACGCCGACATCACCGGTGACCCTGAAGTGAATGGGCTTCTCGGGTGAGCTGAGCCCCTCTTCGACCAGCCGCACGATGGGACGGACAACGTCGAGGAACCGCACCTCGTCGCCGGTGCCGTCGCCGTCGGTGGGGTCCTGGGCCAGCGTCTCGTGCACCAATGCCATGGACCCGATGCGCCGCACCGACTGTTCGAGCGCATCCTTGGCCTCGGACGATTCCATGCGCCGGCTCTGGATCCGCAGCAACGACGAGATCGTCTGCAGGTTGTTCTTGACCCGATGGTGGATCTCGCGGATGGTGGCGTCCTTGGACAGCAGCATCCGGTCGCGTCGGCGCAGCTCGCTGATGTCTCGGAACCCGATCATGGCCCCGGTGGGGGTGCCTTCGACCAGCAGCGGAATGCACCGCATCACGACGGTGGTGTCGCTGCCCCGCTCGACCTCGGCCGTCACGGGAAGACTCGAGGAATAGGCGGCTCGGACGACCTGCTCGTCGAAGCCGAGCTCCTCGAACCGACGACCCACGACATGGCGGTGGATGCCCAGCCGATGGAACGCCGAGATGGCGTTGGGCGACGCGTAGTCGACCCGGCGCTCCTCGTCGAGGATCACCAGACCATCGCCCACACGGGGCGCCTTGTACTGATCGTGCTCGTCGCGGGGGAACGGGTACTCGCCGGCACTGATCATCACGGCGAAGCGGTCGAAGAGCCGGCGATACACCCCCTCGAGCTCGCTGCCGGCCTCGACCTCGCCGGCGGCGTCACGGGACAGTACGGCCACCACCTTGCCGGCACAACGCACGGGAAGGGCCCGGACCGACACCTTGGCATCGCCGGTCGCGGCGAGTCGCACCTGCCCGTCGGCCATGCGGCCCTCATCGAAGGCCGCGGCGACCGTGGGGCGGTGCGCACGCTCGAAGCTCCGCCCGATGGGATCACTGGTGTAGGCCGTGGTGGCCGTGGTGGGCCGCACGTGGGCCAACACGACGAAGCGGCCGGGGGGCGCGACGGCGCGGGCCAGCAGCAACAGATCGGCGCCGCTCAGATCGGCCAGCAGCCCCCAGACCCGGGCCAACCGCTGCAGGTGCAGGATCTCGTGCTCGTCGAGCGTGGTGCGATCACGAGCGAGATCACTGAGGCTGGTCACCGATCCATCGTAGGGTCAACGGACCAGGTGATCACCCAGCGACGCCACACCGCCCAGGTCGACGAGGTCCTCCACCAGCTCGGGAACCCTGGCGGTCTCCTGCACCCGGGCAGCCAGCGCGGAGAACCGGTGCTGTTCACGGCGGGCCCGGTCGCGGCGCTGGAGGTACTGATCAGCCAGCGGGTGGTCGCGGGCCGGACCCTCGAGCATCGCTCGCGCCGCCGCCACCCCCTGCGTGCTGCGAAACGGCGCCGGCAACATGCGGTTCATGACCAGCAGTCCCGCCTCGAGGTCCCGTTGGCGCAACTCGTCGAGGAAGAAGGCGGCTTCCCGACAGGCCGGCGCGTCGGGGGTGGCCACCACGGCGAAGGTCGTGCGATCGTCGGCCAGCACCTGGGCCACCTCGTGGGAGCGCTCCACGAACCCGTCGTAGAGGCTCTGGAAGAGTACGAAGAACTCGGCGATGTCGGCCAGGAAGTCGGCCCCCAGCACCCGGTCGGCCACGAGCATGAACGGTTTGGCGGCCAACCCCATCGCCCGCGATCGATACGGGGCGGTGAGCCACCGCAGCAGCCGACTGGAGAAGAACTCGGCCATACGGGCCGGCGCCTCGAGGAAGTCGATGGCGTGGCGGGTGGGCGGGGTGTCGACCACGATCAGGTCGTAGGAGCCCTGTGAACGCAGCTGATGCAACCGCTCCATGGCCACGTAGTCGTGGCTCTGGATGAAACGGCCGGCGATGTTCTGATACAGGGTGTTGGCCAGGATCGCGTCGCGGGTGGCCGGATCGGGGGCATGGGTGCGGATCACGTCGTCCCAGCCCGCCTTCGTGTCGAGCATGGCCACCGCCAGACTGCCCCGGGCCGGACGGCCGACCTCGGCGAAGCGCGCCGAGGCGATCTCGGTCTCGGCATTGCCGACCGCGTCGAGCCCCAGGGCCTGCGCCAGTCGACGGGCCGGATCGACGGTGAGCACCAGCACCCGCCGATCACTGCGCAGCGCCGCGCCCAGTCCGATGGCTGCGGCCACCGTGGTCTTGCCCACCCCGCCGGGACCGCACACCACCACCAGGTCACGATCGGCGACCAGGGAGGCAACGCTCATGGTCGCCACTCCCCCAGCGCTTCGGCCAGCTCGCGTACGACCTGCTCGTTGTCGTCGGAGTCGACTTCGTGCAGCGCGAGGAAGGGCGAGGTGTCGGTGGAGAACTCCTGGAGGCGGGCCAGCTGCTCGTGACACCGCTCGTAGTGCCGAGCCAGGAATCGAGCTCCGTCGACCACCGCGTTGGCGCCCGGCCCCGCGGCAGCCACCAGTCGGTCGCGATCGGCGTCATCGGGAGGGGCAAC
>JAOUEE010000010.1 GCA_029858875.1 Acidimicrobiia bacterium | reverse complement strand
ATGCGAGATCGACCACATCAAACCCTGGCTCAACGGCGGACAAACCACCCAAACCAACGGCCAACCCCTCTGCGACCACCACAACCGATGGAAAGCCCGCCACGGCCCATCGGGGTGACCGGTACCATCGCCGGCATGGTTGTGCCCCGGAACATCTATACGACCGACGAGCTCCAGGCGATCTTCGACCAGACCACCACGTTCGTTGCCAACGAGGTGAAGCCCCACGGCGATCAGTGGGAGATCGACGGCGCAGTGCCCCGCCAGGTGCTGCTCGAGATGGGCAAGCTCGGCATGTTCGGCCTGCGGGTGCCCGTCGAGCTGGGCGGGTTGGGGCTGGGTCCGTTGGCGTCGGCCACCTTCGCCGAGGCGCTGGCCTCGTCCACCTACGGCGGCTTCGATGCCACCGTGCTGGTCCACACCGACATGGCGTCACCCCACCTCATCAACGCCGGAACCGACGAGCAGCTCGACCGCTACCTCACCGGCATCCTCAGCGGCGAGATCATCACCGCCGTCGGGGTGACCGAACCCGACGCCGGATCCGACGTGGCCGGCATGCGCACCCGGGCCGAACGCGACGGCGACGGCTGGCGGCTCAACGGGGCCAAGATGTTCATCACCAACGGCGTCCACGGCAACCTGGTGATGGTGGCGGCCCGCACCAACCCCGACGACCGTTACGGGATCTCGATGTTCCTGGTCGAGCACGGCACCGAGGGGTTCTCCGTGGCCAACAAGCTCGACAAGACCGGTTGGCGCTCGAGCGACACCGCCGAGCTGGTCCTCGACGACGTGTGGCTACCCGGCGACTGCCTGCTGGGTGAGGAGCACCGAGGCTTCTACGAGGTGATGAAGAACTTCCAGAACGAGCGGCTGGTGATCGCGGCCATGGTCGTGGGCTCGGCCCAGGCCGCCATCGACATCACCCTGGCGTACACCCAGGATCGAAAGGCCTTCGGGCAGACGCTGTTCGACCTCGGGGCCATCCGCCAACGCATGGGCATGAACCAGGCCAAGCTCGACGCCGTACGGGCATCGATGTACCACGCGGCCTGGCTGATGGAACAGGGCGTCGATGCCACCAAAGAGATCTCCGGGCTCAAGGCCTTCGGTGCCGAGACGGCCATCCAGATCGCCTACGACTGCGTCCAGTTCCACGGCGGCATGGGCTACATGCGCGAGAGCGCGGTCGAGCGGATCTCCCGGGACATGCGCATCAACACCATCGGGGGAGGGGCCACCGAGGTGATGCTCGAAGAGGTGGCCAAGCGCTCCTACGCCACCCGCGACAGATAGGCCTCGCCCCGCGCCGGGTCGTCGCACAATTGAGCGTGCAGGCGCTTCACCCGCGCACTGGCCGAGTGGTCGAACAATGCCGGACACACCGCGTGCACAGCTGCCGCCCCCGCCGCCATGGCCAGCTGGCCGGCGAAGCGCAGGGCGAACCCGGCGTGCTGGGTGTAGCTCTCGCCCACGGCGCGGGGATGGTCGATGAAGATGTGCGGTGCGGCCATGACTCCAGGGTACGGATGGCCGAGGAGTAGCGTCTGGCAAATCTTCGACCCGAAACCGAGTAATGAACAATGCCATCCTGGCAAATGGTCATCAGTCGACATATTCTTCTATTGTGGACCAAATCGATCGGAAAATACTGCAATTGCTCCAGGATGATGCCGACCGGTCGTCGCGGGAGATCGCCGACGAGGTGGGCCTCACGCCCACCCCGTGCTGGCGCCGCATCCAGAACCTCGAGAGCAACGGCGTGATCCGGCGCCGGGTGGCCCTGCTGGACCCGGCCGCCCTCAACCTGTCCGTCACCGCGTTGGTGCAGATCCGCACCAACGATCACAGTCAGCGCTGGCTCGAGCAGTTCAAGGCCGGCATCGACGACCTGCCCGAGGTGGTCGAGGCCTACCGCACCAGCGGTGAGATCGACTACATGCTCAAGGTGATGGTGCCCGACATGGCCGCCTACGACGCCTTCTACAAGCGGCTCATCGCCACCGTCGACCTGTACGACGTGCGCACGGTGTTCGTGATGGAGTCGATGAAGCAGACCACGGCCCTCCCGCTCGACTATCTGCCCACCACATGATGGGCTGCCGCCGATGAACGTCACCGGAATCATCTTCGCCTGCGTCGACACCGATGCCGACGCCCTCGAGTCGTGGAACCGCTGGTACGACCTCGAACACCTGCCCCCCAACATCGCCCTCGACGGCATCATGACCGGACGTCGGTACGGGGCCGACCCGGCACTGCACCAGGCCCGGCTCCCGGCTCAGCCGATGGACGGCTTCGCCGATGGCCAGGGCACCAACGTCACCATCTACACGTTGTGCGGTGACCCGCCCTCGGTCATCGCCGACATGACCGCCACCCGCGACCTCCTCGAAGCAGCTGGTCGCATGGACGGGGCGGGCAACCGGGTGGTCCGGGCCGGCGACGCCATGTTCTTCGCCTGGGGTCTGGCCGATCCGGTCCTGCGCACGCCCGAGGGTGAGGTGCCCCACATCGGCCACGATGCCATCCGCGTGGTGCTGCGACGCGGCGGCGACGAGTCCACCCGTGACCTCGTGGCCCCGGAGGCGGTGGCCGTCGATGGCGTGCACGGGGTGTGCAGCTACACCGCGGTGTTCATGGCCGACGTGTCGTGCGACATCTACCTCCTCGAAGGCGACACCGTGGCCGTCACCGAGGCCACCCGCCGAGCCGCGCCCCACCCCGAGGATGCGCAGGTGCTGCTCGACGCACCATTCGCCGTCATCGTGCCGTTCGACTACTCCTACGCCGAGCGCATCCGGGCCAGCGCCCTGCCTCAGACCATCGACTGACGGTAGAGGCCCGTTGCCGTGTCACCCAAGAAGCTTGCGGCGGCTCCGGCGTCCAGTCGGGCGGCGGCCTGACGGCCCAGGGCAGCCGACGCCGGGTAGGTCAGCCCCGTCTGGGGCCAGTCCGATCCCCAGAGCATGCGATCGGCGCCCACCAGGCCGGCCAGATCCGCGACCACCCGGTCGGGTTCGAGGCCGCGGTCGGCGAGCTCGTGCAACATGTGGCCGGTCACCTTGAGATGGAGGTTGTCGAGGTCGGCCAGCTCGTCCAGCGGGCCCGACCCGGCGGCCAGGTCCACGAAGGCGCAGTGATCCAACACCACCGCCACGTCGACGAAGTGGGTGGCCACCCGCAGCACCTGGGGCACCTCGGCGGGCAGGCAGCAGATCGACACCACCAGGCCGCGGTCGCGACACGCCGCCCATGCGTCGAACGTGGTCGGGTCGTCCAGCCACGCCACGGCTGGCGTGGGGATGGAGAACAGGCGCACCCCCACTGCGCCGGCGTCGGCCATCAGATGCACCTGGGCGGCCCGGTCGGGCTCGGTGACATCGATGCTCGTCACCGCGGCCAACCGGGGCGATCCGGCCGCCGCTTCCACCACGTACCGATTGTCGAAGCCGTACGCCCCCTGCGGCTGCACCAGGAGGGCGCCGGTCACCTCAGCTCTGACCAGCTCGGCCTCCAGGACACCGGCCGAGGGCGGGTCGTGCTCCAGCCAGGCGGCCGGGAAGTCCGGTCGGTGGCGTGGGAAGCGGCCCGCATCGGGCGACACGGCGTGGGTGTGGGCATCGAACACGGCCGCGATCTTTCACCGGTCGGCTCGATGCGACAAGCTTCCCGGGTGGAGCTCCTCATGTTCGATCAGGTGGCCGACGCCGTCGCGTCGCTGATCGAGCCCGACTACGACGACTTCCGGTTCAAGGCCCATCGCTACGGCCTGAAGGTGTGGTTCGGTCCCCAGAAGCCCACCCGGGTCCACTACGAGAGCCAATTCGTGAACCGGCGCCACATCGACGGGGGCGAGGGGTGGGCCATCGAGACCGGGTTCCACGCCGAGCACCCCAAACCGGCCGACAACGAGGCCGTCGTCGCCCAGCTGCAGGCCGGCGAGCCGCGCTGGCGCAAGCGGCTGGGGCCCGAGGCCGAGCTGGCACCGTTCTTCGGGCGGCCCGACGACTGGCACCGGTTGTCCGAGGCCTGGATCGAACCCGACGATCCCGATCTGGTGTTCGAGCTGGCCAGCCGGCTCACCGACTACATCGAAGCCCTCGAGCCCATCCTGCGCGACGACCGGTGAGACGGGTCCTCGTCGCGCTGGTGCTGACGACGCTGATCACCGCTGGCGCCGGCCCGATCACCTCCGTGGCCGCCCAACCCCGCGACGACCGGCCCAGGGTGTACGTGCTCCACGACTCGGTGATGCTGTCAGCACGCGACGAGACGCGTGCTGCGCTGGCCGATCATGAGGTGAACTTCGACGGCTTCGGGGGGTTCCTGGTGGCGGCCGCACCCGAGGTGATCGCCCGCCAACGCCACCTCATCGACGACATCGTGGTGCTCCAGTTGGGCACCAACTACTTGGGCGACCCCGCCTTCTTCCGCCAGAGCGTCCGCCGCACCCTCGACGTGCTCGCCGACGTCGACCGGGTGATCTGGGTGACGCCCCAGCGCTACCGGGTTGGCATGGACACGGTCAACGCCATCCTCGGCGACGAGGCGTGGGGTCGCCCCAACGTCGAGCTTGCCGACTGGACCAGCATCGCCCGGGACCCGGCCATGACATGGGAGCCCGGTGACGTGCACCTCACGCCCACCGGGCAGGCCCACATCGCCTCGCTGATCGCCCAGCACGTGCGGGGCCGGGGCCGCTACGACGATGCGCCGGTGGGCGCGGTGGCGGCGTTCGCCCGGCGCCACGGCCTCGAGGTGCGGGGTTGGGCCGCCGACCCCGACACGCCGGTGCCCATCGACGTGCGCATCTGGGTGGATGGGCGGGTGGAGCGCATCCGGCGGGCCGGGATCGATCGACCCGACATCATCCACCTGGGCCATGGTTCGCGTCATGGCTTCAGCCACGTGGCCGCCGTGCCCGACGGACCCCACTACGTCTGTGTCGAAGGGGTCAACGCGCAGTCCGCCCGCACCCGCTTCGTCGACTGCACCGTGGTGATCACCGACAACGAGCCCGTCGGCGATCTGCAGGCGGCCCACCGGGGTGGGGGAGTGGTGCGGGTGAAGGGCTGGGCGATGGATCCCGACGGCCGCCGACCCATCGGCGCTCACCTCTACGTCGATGGCGTGTTCGTGCAGGGCCGACGGGCCGACCGTCTCCGTCTCGACGTGGCCCAGCGCCACGACAATGGTCGTCGGCACGGGTTCCGGTTCGTGACCCGGCTCGAACCGGGTCGGCACCGGATCTGCGTCCGAGGCCTCAACATCCGCGCCGGCGCCCGCAACCCCGAGGTGGACTGCGTCGCCCTCGACGTGCGGGCCGGCTGACTCAGCGGGCCCGTGGCAGCCCCAGATGGCCCTCGGCCACCATGTTGCGGTTGATCTCGCTCGTGCCCCCGTAGATGGTGGTGACCGGCGCGTGTCGGAAGCTCTCCTCGATGAAACCGCCCATCGGCGCGTCGGGCTCGCCGTGGCGCAGCAGACCCTCGACACCCAGGATGTCGATGAACCAGTTGGAGTGCTTCTTGAACGTCTCGGAGGCGAACAGCTTGGTCATCGAACCCTCCACGCCGAACGGGGCACCCACCGCGGCGCCATAGGCCACCCGCTGGGCGAAGACCCGGCACACCTCCAGATCGATCATGGCCCGCACCAGGCGCTCGCGCACCACAGGATCATCGATCAGCAGCGAGCCGTCGGGGCGGCGGTGTCGGCGGGCGTGGGCGATGGTGTCCTCGATGAGCGGCGCCGAGAAGAACTGGCCACCGGCGATGCCGCGCTCGAACTTCAGTGCCGTCTTCATCACCGCCCAGCCGCCGTCGACATCACCCAGCCGCCACTTGTCGTCCAGGCGGACGTCGTCGTAGAAGGTGGCGTTGGAGCGTTCGTAGCCCATGGTCCACACCGGCTGGATCTCGATGCCGGGTGTGTCGAAGGGCACGATGAAGAACGTGAGCCCCTTGTGCTTGGGCACGTCGGCGTTGGTGCGGGTCAACAGGATCACGTAGTCGGCCTCGTGGGCCATGGTGGTCCACATCTTGGTGCCGTTGATGACCCACTCGTCGCCGTCGCGCACCGCCTTCGTCTGGGCCGCGGCCACGTCGGAACCCGACTCGGGTTCGCTGTAACCGAACGAGCCCAGCGACTCGCCGCGCAACAGCTTGGGAACCACCTCGTCCTTCAGGAAATCGTTGCCCAACTCCAGGATGATGGAGGCCAGGGCGATGACCACACCCATGGCGTCGATGGGGGCCCGGAACAACTGGAGCTCCTCGATGAGCACCGACATCTCGAGGGCGTCACGGCCACCGCCGCCCAGCTCCTCGGGCACGGCCCCGTTGAGCCAGCCCTTGGCCGCCATCTTCTGGTGCAGCTCCCAGCTGTGCACGGTGCCACTGTGCTGCTCCTCGAGTACCGCGGGGGTCACGTGCTCGGCGAGGAACTGGCGGACCTCGGTGCGAAAGTCCTCGGCTCGGGGTGGGTACGAGAAGTCCATCAGGCCGACGCTCCGGTGCCGACGGGGCCCAGCAGCCGGTCGGCGAGGGATCGGATCTCCAGGCCGGGGTCTCCGTGAACCAGGGTCATGGACTTGGCTCGGCGGAAGTACAGCTGGATGTCGTACTCGTCGCTGTAGCCGTAGCCGCCGTGGTACTGCAGGCTGGCGGCGGCTGCAGCCTGGGCCGACTCGGCCGCGAAGAGGAAGGCCATCGACGCCATGTTGTCCGCGTCGGCGTGGCCGCTGGCCAGCGCCCAGACGGCCTTGTGGGCGAGGTACTCGGCCCCCTCCATGTCGACCGACGCGGTGGCCAGGCCATGCTGCACGGCCTGGAACGAGCCGACGGGCACGTCGAACTGCTGGCGCTGCATCACGTACTCGACGCCGATGTCGAGGGCTTGGTGACCCAGACCCACCAGCGCCGAGGCGGTGAGGGCCTGCCATTCGGCGCGCGCCCGTGCGTAGTGCGACGCGCCGCCGATCACGCGGCGTCCCTCGGCTCGCAGGTCGCGGTCGGCCAGCGCGGCGTGGCCGGTGTTGGCGGGGCCGGCGGGCGGCTCGCCCGCCACGATCACCAAATCGTCGCCATCGAGTCCGACCACCACATTGGCCGCCGATCCGCCTGGCACCAGACGGGCCACCCCATCCACTGCCGGGGCCAGGGCCAGGATGCCCACCTGGTCGCCGGCGATGAGCGACCCCAGTGACGAATCGGCGGGTGCCGCGGCGGCCACGAGCCGCGTGGCCACGGCGTGCTCGACCAAGGGCACCGGTGCCAGCCGTCGGCCGGCTTCGGTCGCCACCACGGCCAGGTCGGCCAGCGTGGCTCCGCCCCCGCCTGCAGCTTCGCTCACGGCCATGCCCGGCGCACCGGTCTGGGCCAGCTTCGTCCACAGGCCCAAGTCGAAGCCGACGGGTTCGGACGCCCGGACCACCTCGATCGACGATTCCTGGGCGAAGAAGCCGGCGAACACCTCGCGCACCGTCTCTTCGTCTTCGGTCAGCTCCAGCCTCACAGCGGCCGAGGTTACTGCCGGTGCGCCTGCGGCCCCGAAGCGGCCAGGCGCTCCCGAGGAGGATTCACAGCCGGAGGCCGCCATCCTTGGGCAGTGCCCACCACCACGCGCGATGACATTCGCAACATCGCCATCATCGCCCACGTCGATCATGGCAAGACCACGCTCGTCGACGCCATGCTGCAGCAGGCCGGCACCTTCGGCGCCCACGAAGAGGTGGTCGATCGAGTCATGGACTCCATGGACCTCGAGAAGGAGAAGGGCATCACCATCCTGGCCAAGAACACGGCCATCCGGTGGGGGGACGTGAAGATCAATGTGGTCGACACGCCCGGCCACGCCGATTTCGGTGGCGAGGTGGAACGCGCCCTCACCATGGTCGATGGCGTTGTGTTGCTGGTCGACGCCAGTGAGGGGCCGCTGCCCCAGACGCGGTTCGTGTTGCGCAAGGCGCTCACCCTCGACCTGCCGGTCCTGCTCATCATCAACAAGATCGACCGCGACGATGCCCGCATCGAGGCTGTGGTCACCGAGGTGGAGGACCTCTTCCTCGACCTCGATGCCGACGAGCACCAGATCGACTTCCCGATTCTGTTCTGCAATGCCCGGGCCGGCACGGCCACCGAAGACCTCGAACAGCCGGGCACCGATCTGGAGCCGTTGTTCCGGACGTTGCTCGACTACATCCCGCCGCCGAGCCATGACCCCGAGCACCCCCTGCAGGCCTGGGTGACCAACCTCGATGCGTCGCCGTACGTCGGTCGCCTGGCCATGTGCCGGGTGCTGCACGGGACCATCGCCAAGGGTCAGACCGTGGCCTGGTGTCGCCGCGAGGGCACCGTGGAGAACGTGAAGATCAGTGATCTCTACGTCACCGAGGGGCTCGAACGGGTGGAGGCCAAAGAGGCCGGCGCCGGTGAGTTGATCGCTGTCGCCGGGTTTCCCGACGTGACGATCGGTGAGACGCTGGCCGATGCCGCTGATCCCCGGCCCCAACCGGTGATCACCGTCGACGAACCGTCGTTGTCGATGACCATCGGTATCAACACCTCGCCACTGGCCGGACGCGACGGCGACAAGATGACCGCCCGGCAGGTGAAAGCCCGTCTGGACTCCGAACTGGTGGGCAACGTGTCGCTTCGCGTGCTCGACCTCGATCGCCCGGATGCCTGGGAGGTGCAGGGGAGAGGCGAGCTCCAGTTGGCCGTGCTGGTCGAGATCATGCGCCGTGAGGGGTTCGAGCTCACCGTGGGCAAACCCCAGGTGGTGACCCGGCTGATCGACGACACGCTGCACGAGCCCGTCGAGGCGCTCACCATCGACATCCCCGAGGAGCACGTGGGTGCGGTCACCCAACTGCTGGCCCCCCGCAAGGCCCGGATGGTGGAGATGGTCAACCACGGCACCGGTTGGGTCCGGCTGGACTACTCGGTTCCGGCTCGTGGGCTCATCGGGTTCCGCACCGACTTCATGACCGAAACCCGCGGCACCGGCATGCTCCACCACGTGTTCGACGGATGGGAGCCGTGGTTCGGTGAGATCCAGACCCGCCGAACCGGGTCGCTCGTGGCCGACCGGCTGGGGACCACCACCAGCAACGCCATCCTCAACCTCCAGGACCGCGGCATCTTCTTCGTCGATGTCGGGACCGATGTCTACGAGGGAATGGTCGTGGGACAGAACCCGCGCCCGGGCGACATGGACGTCAACATCTGCAAGGAGAAGAAGCACACCAACGTGCGGGCGGCGGCCGCCGACCAGCTGGTGCGGCTCACACCCCCCACGATCCTGTCACTCGAGCGGTGCCTCGAGTTCATCGACGAT
Organism: Acidimicrobiia bacterium; assembly: GCA_029858875.1. Lineage (GTDB taxonomy): Bacteria > Actinomycetota > Acidimicrobiia > Acidimicrobiales > SHLQ01 > JAOUEE01. Next base: position 14,941 of record JAOUEE010000010.1, on the reverse strand, counting down.
GACGAGTGCGTCGAGGTCACCCCCAACAACCTGCGGCTGCGGAAGGTCGAGCTCGATGCCACTCGGCGGGCTCGTACGGCCAAGACGCTGAAGAACGCTCGCGTCTGACCGATGGGGCGCTGACCCCACCCACGGGTCACGGAGTGTCACGTGAAGCGATCCATGCAGCTCGAGGTGGTCCTCGTGGCCGTCGTCGCCGCCGCGGTGGCGACGACATTCGCCCCGTGGGGCACCAGCGGGACGGTCGGGCGCAGCTCCTACGAGCTGGTGGATGCGGCGCGGGCGTTGGATCTGCTCGACGATGGCCTGGTGCGATTCGCGCCGGCATGGTTCACGCTGCCCTTCCTGGCCGCCGGTGTCGTCATCGCCGTGGGTTGGGGCAAACCGCGCCTGGCTGCCGGCCTCGCCGTTTGTGTCGGATCGGTGATGGTGCTCGGGTGGATGTCGGTCAAGTCGTCTCCGGTCGGCGTCGATACCGGTGCCGTAGCCGGAGCTGTGCTGGGCGGTGCGACCGTCGCTGTCGCCGGGATGCTCCTCATCCGAGAAGGAAGCACCAGGCGTGACCAGTAGCGATGCCAACGAATCGACCTTGCCTCCGCCACCGCCGCCCCCGTCGTCGGCCCAGGTGTACGAGGTGCACATCAATGGTGGCCTGACCCCGGCGTCCCGTGGCCTCGTCGCCCGCATCGGCGTCGTCGCCGTGGTGGTCGCCCTGCTGGGCGCCGGTCTGGTGGCGGTGCAGGGGTTCGGGTCGAGCGGAGGATCGGAGTCGCCGGAACGGGCTGTCGAGCAGCTGCTGGTGGCGGTCGGGAACGAGGACTTCCTCGGCGCAGCCGAGCTGGTGGAGCCCGCTGAACGTCGCACGCTCGTCGATCCGGCCATCGAGGTGGTCGGGGAGCTGAAGAGACTCCGGGTGCTGGCCGACGATTTCGATCTGGGTGCGGTGCGCGGTGTCGACTACGAGTTCGTCGACATGACCTATGCCGCCGAGCCGCTCGGTCCCGGCGTCGCCCGGGTGCGCGTCGACGGTACGGCCTCGGCCACCGGCAACGTCGATGAACTGCGCCTCGGAGAGCTGGTCTTGGAGAACGTGCCCGCCGAGGAGCTGCAGGCCATGCAGGACGAAGCGGCGGTGGCTTCGACCGAAGCCATCGACGACATCGGCATCGTCACCGTGGAGCGCGGCGGCCGCTGGTACGTGAGCATGTGGTACTCGATCGCTGAGCTCGCCCGACGTGAGGCGGGCAAGCCCGCCCCCGCCTTCGGCGACGGACCCACTCCTGCGGGTGGCGAGACGCCCGAGGAGACCATCGAAACGTTGGCGGCCGCGGCGGCCGATCTGGACCTGGGTTCCGTCATCGCCATGCTCGACCCCGAAGAGATGGCCGCCTTGTACGACTACTCGACGTTGTTCCTCGATGACGCCGACGCCGCGGCGGCCGAGTTCCGGGCCGAGACACCCGACTTCGTGGCGACGGTCGATCGGCTCGATCTCCGCAGTGAGATCAACGGCGACCGCGCCGAGGTGTGGATCGACGGCGTCGCCGTGTCGGCCTCGGGGGGAGGCGAAGGCATGACCATGGACACTGCCGACGACTGCATCCTGTTCACCTATGACGAGTGGAATCCCGACGGCGAGTGCCTGCTCGACCGCGAAACCGCGGCCAACGAGCAGAACGAGTGGGGGATCGAGTTCGACATGGCCGATTTCCCCTCTCCGTCGGTGCGGATGCGCCGCGTCGACGGGCGTTGGTACCTGTCACCGACGGATTCACTGGTGCAACCGATGGTCGAGTTGCTGCGGGCCCTCGACGCCGATCGCCTGCAACGGTGGATCGACGACCCCGACCTCATGCTGGAGGAATCGCCCGAGCTGCTGCAGTCGACTCCCGCCCTCGCCGGAATGGCCGTGCTGGGAATCGGTGCCGTGTACCTGCTCGGCACCAGCCTCGAGCAGTCCTTCGACGAAGGGCTCACCGTGTCGCCGGCCGACGACCTCGGCTGGCAGGAGTGGGAACAGGAGTGGGAAGAGGCGCCGTAGCGGCTTGACCGGGCCACACTGGTCGGGTGCGCCTCATCGCCTCCGACCTCGACGGCACCCTTCTCGGGCCCGACCAGCTGCTGGCCTCCGAAACGATTGCCGCGCTCCAGGAGGTGGCCGCTCGTGGCGTCATCATCGCCGCTGCCACCGGTCGGAGCCATCGCACCGCGGTCGGGAAGATCGCGCCGGCCGGTGTGGTGTCGTGGGCCGTGTGCTCCAACGGTGCCACGCTGTACGACGTCGATTCGGCTCGCGTGGACCACATGCACCGCATCGACGACGCCACCGTGGAGACGGCGATGAGCGTCATCGGCGAGCAACTCCCGGGGGTCGGATTCGGATGGGAGTCGCCCGCCGGCTTCGGCCTCGACGACCGCTTCCGGGAGCTACAACCACGGGTCGACGAGTTCGGCGATACCTACCGCGACCCCCCCATGAACCGCCACCCCGAAGAGGTCATCAAGCTGCTGGTCGCCCACGCCGACCTGGTGGCCAACGATCTGTTGGAGAAGGTGTTGCCGGCCATGCCGCCCGGTGTGCGAGCCACCTGTTCGGGGGCGGCATTCGTCGAGGTGTCGGCCGGCGGGGTGAGCAAGGCCAGCACCATCGCCACCCTCTGTCAGCGCCTGGGGATCGACCGGGCCGATGTGGTGGCCTTCGGTGATCAGAACAACGACCGTGAGCTGGTGGAGTGGGCCGGCACCGGCGTGGCCATGGGCAACGCCCACCCCGACCTGAGCGACGTGGCCGATGTGGTGACCGACACCAACGCCGACCACGGGGTGGCCACCTACCTGCGCGAGCTCCTGGGCTAGCCGGAGCGGAGTGCGTCCAGCGCGTCGTCGGCGTGCTTGTGCATGTTCAGCTCACCGGCGACCCCGCCGATGGCGGCCAGCACGCGGCGATCGGTGCCGATGACGAAGGTGGCCCGCTTCGGTGGGCCCAGGCGCCGGGCCACGCCGAATTGCTCGGCGATCGCGCCGTCGGTGTCGGACAGCAGCGGGAAACCGAGGTTGTTCTGCTCGTCGAATTCCTTCTGCCGATCCACCGGATCGGCGCTGATTCCCACTCGCTGGGCTCCGAATTCGGCGAACTCGGAGTCCAGGTCACGGAAATGGCAGCTCTCCTTCGTTCAACCAGGCGTCATCGCCTTCGGGTAGAAGAACAGCACCACGGGGCCCGCCTCGAGCAGGCTCGACAGGGCCAGGATGTTGCCGTGTTGATCGGGGGCCTCGAAGTCGGCCACCACGTCACCGGTTCTCATCTGCGTGATGCTAGTGCCCCGAGCAGGCGGACGGCGGAACGACCTGGCACAGTGGAAACCACGCAAAGTGATGAAATGGAGAGCAAGTGCTACGAAGAGTGATGTCGCTGGTCCTCGTGTCGCTGGTGATCGCTGCCGCGACGGTCCCGGTGTCAGCCGCCCCGGGCCTCAGCACGCCGCCCGCTCCGACCGGGGACCACGGACGCGCCGACGCAGACGGCGACGGCATCTCCGACGGACTGGCGGCGTCGCTCGTCGAGATGGCCCCTGACGACGAGGTGGAAGTCATCGTCATGGCCGACAGTCCAGCGGCCCGATCGCAGGCCGAGGGCCGCCTCGGTCCCTTCCGGATCGTGGAGCAGCTACCGATCATCGACGGATTCGTGGCCACCGCGTCCGCCGCGCAGGTCCGCGGCCTGGCCCGGATGCCCGGCGTGCGACGGGTGCAGCCGAACGGTCGGGCGACCGTGGCCAACGACTCGGCCCAGCGCGATCATGGCGCCGTCCTGGCTCGTGCCCAGTACGGAACTGACGGATCCGGTGCGGGGGTCTGCGTCGCCGACACCGGCGTCGACCCCCTCCATGAGCAGCTCGACGGGCCCAAGCTGGTGGGCTGGTTCGACGTGATCGGTGGCCAACCCGATCCCTACGACGATCACGGCCACGGTACCCACGTCGCCGCCACGGCGGTCGGAGACGGCAGTGGCGGCCCGCAGGCGGCCACCTACGGTGGCGTCGCGCCTGGCGCCGACCTCTACGCCGTGAAGGTGCTCGACGCGAGCGGCGTGGGCTCGGACGCGCAGGTCGTGGCCGGGATCGACTGGTGCGCGAGCCAACCCGAGGTCGACATCATCAGCATGAGCCTCGGCACCAGTTCGGGCTCCGATGGACTCGACGCGATGAGCGTGGCCGCCAACAATGCGGTCACCCTCTTCGGCAAGACCGTGGTGGTGGCAGCCGGCAACGCCGGCGACGCCGACGACACCGTCGGCGCGCCAGGGGCGGCGGCGGAGGCGATCACGGTGGGCGCCAGCGCGGAGTGGTCCGGGGCGAGCGGCTCGCCCCAGCGCTCAGACGGCCCCTACCTGGCACCGTTCTCCAGTCGGGGGCCCACCCTCGATGGGCGCATCAAGCCCGACGTGGTGGCCCCAGGGGTCACCATCACCTCGGCCGATGCGGGAACCACCTCCGGGTACACCACGCTGAGCGGAACCTCGATGGCGACTCCCTTCGTGGCCGGGCTGGCGGCCCTGGCGCTGGAGGTCGACCCCGCCTCGACACCGGCCCAGCTCAAGTCCTCGGTGATGGGGTCGGCGCGGGACCTCGGCGCGCCGGGCCTGGACAACCAGTGGGGTGCGGGCATCGTCGACGGGTTGGCCGTTGTGGCGGCGGCCGCCGGCGACGCACGGGCCACACCCATTCCCGATTCGGTGGCCCTCTCGGGCGTGGTGCCCGACAACGGGGAGTGGACGCATTCCTTCGATGTGACCCCGTCCCAGGTCGGTCACCCCGTCGCCCTCACGCTCCTGATCGACGGCGACTTCGACTGTGCACTGTTCCTGCTGGGCATCTGCTTCCTGTCGAACATGGAGACCGACCTCGATGTCGAACTGCGGAACCCCAGCGGCGTGGTCGTCCAGGATTCGGGCTGTCCGCTCTTCAACGACTGTGGAAGCGGTGGCCGCCAGGAGACCATCCACTACATGCCGAGCGTCGCGGGTACGTACGAACTACGTGTGTTCCCGTTCCCCGACCCGGGCACCGGGCAGGCGCCGGGAGGAAGCTTCCAGGCGGACCTGTTCGTGGGACCGCCGCCGACACCGGTGGTGGTGCCCGGCGGCGGCTGGACTGCGGAGGGCGACCTCGGGACCACGTCGCTCGCGGTTCCGGTCACCCTGTCGGCGCCATCGGCCCTGCCGGTCACGGTGGGCTGGGAGACGTTCTTCTGGAACGCCGAAGGCATGGCCGTCCCGGGCGAGGACTACCTCGCCTCGTCGGGCACGGTCGAGTTCGAGCCGGGCCAGACCGAGGCGTCGGTGGCGATCACCCTGATCGGCGACACCGACCCCGAGCCCGGCCTGGTGTACGGCGAGTGGATCTGGGTCCGCTTCGTCAACCCGCCGACCAACGCCGCGCTCGACACGAGCTTCTTCGGCCTGGGAGCAGGGGTGATCCTCGACGACGATTGAGCGCGTCGTGCCAGGATGTGGCCATGACGACTGAGCTCGATCCCGACGAGGTGGGCCTCTTCGCCTACCAGGTGTGGAACTACAAGATGGGCGAGATGGTGTCGTTGATGATCCATCTCGGTGATCGTCTCGGCCTCTACCGGGCGCTCGCGGGGGTCGGCCCTCTCACCGCCGACCAGGTGGCGGAGCGGACCGGTTATCACCCGCGATGGGTGCTCGAGTGGCTGCGCGGCCAGGTGGCTGCCGGCCTGCTCGACTACCAGAGCGACGAGGAGACGTTCGAGCTCACACCGGTGGGCGCGGCAGTCCTGGCGGACGAGGCCGACAGCCTGGCCTTCGCCGCCGGAGCCTTCTCCGCCGTGCCCGGCCCCGATTTTGCCGACCGCCTGGCCGATGCCTTCGCCACCGGCATCGGGATGACCTTCGATGAGCAGGGCCCCAGCGGCGCCCATCGCACCGCCCGCATGCTGGGTCCCTGGAGTCGGCTGGCGTTCGTGCCGGTGGTCATCCCTGCGCTGGACGGGGTGCAGGACAAGCTCGAAGCCGGTGCGCTCGTGGCCGACGTCGGCTGTGGAGCCGGCGTGGCACTGCGTGCGCTGGCCGCAGCCTTTCCCGACAGCACCTTCCACGGCTACGACCCCAGCGGTCATGCCCTGGAAATCGCCCGCGCACACGCGGAGGCCGACGGGCTGACCAACATCGAATGGCGCCAGGCCGGGGGCGAGGCACTGCCGGGCGATGGCACGTACGACTTCATCTACACCTTCGACTGCCTGCACGACATGACCCGACCGGTGGCCGTCATCGCGGCCATCGCCGCCGCCCTCGATCCCGACGGCACCTGGCTCATCAAGGACATCCGGTCCACGGGCGACTTCGACGCCAACCGGAAGAACCCCATGCTGGCGATGCTGTACGGCTTCTCGGTGTCGTCCTGCATGTCCTCGGCGATGTCGGAGCCCGGCGGTGCCGGTCTGGGAACCTTGGGGTTCAGTCCATCGGTGGCCGAGGACATGGTGAGCCAGGTCGGATTCGGACGGTTCGTCATCCACGACTTCGAGGATCCGGCCAACCTGTACTACGAGGTGCGTCGGTGAGCGACGCGGCGGTCGCCGCACTCATCGACAAACAGGCCATCAGCGACGTGGTCCTCAGCTACTGCCGGGGAATCGACCGCCTCGACCTGGATCTGGTGCGGGCCTGCTTCCATCCCGACGCCACCGATCACCACGGCAGCTTCAGTGGCACGGTGGATGAGTTCATCCATTGGGTCGGCGGGCTCCTCGACTCCTACGACATGACGTTCCACTGCGTCGGCAACCTCCTGATCGAGCTCGACGGTGACCGAGCCCGCGCTGAGACGTACGGGGTCGCCGCCCATCGGCGCGCCGGGGGAGAGGACCGCAACAACCTCACGACCGGCTTCCGCTACATCGATGACTTCGAGCGGCGAACCGACCGGCAGTGGCGCATCGCCCGACGGGTGGCCGTCACCGAGTGGAGCCGCGTCGATCGCCAGTCTGACTGGTGGCCGGTGCCGAAGACCTTCGAGCACGGTCGCCGCGATCGGTCCGACGCCCTGTATCGAGATCGCTAGGGTCCCCCTCCATGCAACGCGCCGACATCGAATCCCAGTTCGACCTCACCGGGCGGGTGGCCATCATCACCGGAAGCACTCGCGGTATCGGCTTCAGCCTGGCCAGCGGCTTCGCCGCCCAGGGCGCCCGTGTGGTGATCACCAGCCGGAAGCCCGAGGACTGCGAGGCGGCCGCCGCCGAGATCGCAACCACCGGTGGTGGGGCGCGCGGGGTACCCACCCACATGGGCGATCTCGACGCCCTCGACGCGCTGGTGGCGTCCACCGTCGAAACCGAGGGTGGCATCGACATCGTGGTCAACAACGCGGCCAACGCTTTGGCGCTGCCTGCCCCCGACATCACTCCCGAGGCCTGGGCCAAGTCCTTCGACGTCAACCTGCGGGGCCCGTTCTTCCTGTTCCAGAAGTGCCTGCCGCACCTGTTGGCCAGCGACCACGCCGCGGTGCTCAATGTGATCTCCAGCGGTGCCTACATGAACACCCCGGGCCAGATCATGTACGGCGCGGCCAAGAACGCGCTGTTGCACATGACGCGGGCCTGGGCGGCCGCCTACTCACCGCAGGGGATCCGCGTCAACGCGCTGGCCCCGGGCACCACCGACACCAAGATGGTGCGCAACCTGGGAGACGAGGCGGCCGAGGGCATGGCCTCGGTGAGCTACCTCGGCCGGTTGGCCCATCCCGACGAGATGCTGGGCGCCGCGCTGTTGCTGGTGTCCGATGCCGGCAGCTACATCACCGGACAGAGCATCATCGTCGACGGCGGTTGCATCCCGGCCCGCTGACCGTGCCATGATGGCGATCAGGGGGTAGGCATGCGTCGATTCTGCATCATCCTGTTCGGTCTCTGGTGCCTGGGTGTGTTGGCCGCGTGCAGCGGATCGAGCAACGACGAGGTGGCCACCGGCGACGTCACGTCCGAGGCGGACACCCGACAGGAACCGGTGCCGCTGACCGCACCCTCCACCACCGCGGCCGCCCCCGTCACCGTGCCCGACTACAGCGTCGAGGCCGCCGCCCTGCCGCTGGCACCCAATGACGCATCGCTGCCCGACGTGGCCCCCGAAGGAGCCGTGGGCGCCTACGGATTCAGTCGTTACGTGTACAACGAACAGGACGGCGAGGTGGTGCCGACGTTGATCGAGGGGCCGCTCGGTCGCCAGGTGCGCTGTCAGCAGCTCGACCAGGACTGCTCGTACACCGAGCTGCAGGCCATCTACGACAGCGGCGCCGAGATCCCCGAGTACCTGGAGATGGACCGCGAGACCCTCGGCGAACTGCTCGACCAGCTGGCCCGCGTCAATGCCGCCGTCACCCAGTACGTCGATCTCGATGACGCCTGCGCGGCGGGGCTGCAGGTGTCGAGTACGCAGAACGCCAACATGGGCATCCATGTGACCGACCCGACGGCCGGCCTCGAGTTCGACCCGGATCACCCCCAGATGATCCTGTTCGCCAAGGACGGCGGTGAGGTGATCCCCCGCTCCGAGCTCGGTCGCTGCGAGAACGGCGAGTTCACCGGCGAGGACGGCTTCGGACCCGTGGGTGCGGTGTTCAACATCGCCCTCACCGAGGAGCATCCCGATGCCTTCGCCGGACGGCTCGACAACTGGCACATCCACCACAACACCTGTGCCGCCTCCGAGGTCGAGAACCAGGACGTGATCGACGGTGAAGAGGTGGGTGGGGCCCAGATCAGCAAGACCCAGTGCGAGAAGAGTGGCGGGTTCTTCCTGCCCGTGATTCCCACCTGGATGATGCACGCCTACGTGGTGCCCGAGAACGATCCGCAGGGCGGCGTGTTCTCGATGTTCAACCCCAGCATCTGGCCGCTGGCCGGCTCGCCCGAGCAGCTCCGCCAACAACGGACGGCGGCGACCACCGAGGGTGCCGTGAACGCACCGATCGTCAACTTCGACTACGGCGACATCCGCGCCGGCGTGGGCGAGCCGATCGTGTTCGCCAACGCCGACAGCGTGCCCCACACCGTGACATCGGGCTCGGCCCTCGATCCCACCAGCGATTTCGATTCGGGTGTGCTGGGCACCGGGCAGAGCTTCGAGGTGGCCTTCGACGAGGCCGGGTCGTACCCGTTGTTCTGCGTGCTCCACCCCGACATGCAGACCACGGTGCAGGTCGACTAATCTCTGGGTTGGTTAACTGATGAGTTAACACCCGGGGGAGACCGGGGGTCTGGAGTTCTCGTGAGACGTCGTTTCGTGCCCTTGGCGGCCATCGTGGCTGCCGTGGTGCTGGTAGCCGTTGCGTGCAGCAGCGGGGGTGACGGCGAGGTCGCCACCGGCGAGACGACACCGACCACCACCGTCGCCGACCGGTCGGTCACGCCCGAGACGGCACCACCCACCACCAGCGCACCATCGGTGACCTTGCCCGACTACAGCGACGATGTCGCCCAGATCGAACTGGTGGGCGACACCGAGCTGCCGGCCAGCTCGCCCGAGGCGCCCATCGGTGCGCAGGGCTTCTCCCGATACGTCTACACCCAGACCGCCAGCGGTGAGATCATCCCCACGCTGGTCGAGGGTCCGGCCGGCCGCCAGGTGCGATGCCAGCATCTCGAGCAGGAGTGCTCGTACCCGGAGCTGAAGGCCATCTACGACAGCGGCGGCGAGATCCCCGAGTATCTCCAGATGGACCGCGAGACCCTGGGCGAGCTGGTCGATCAGCTCGATCGGGTCAACGCTGTCGTTCAGGAGTACGACAACATCAACCTCGCCTGCGAGCGTGGCTTCTCCCGCTCCACCAATCAGACGGCCAACATGGGCATCCACATGATCGACTCCGGCGCCGGCAACGAGTTCAACCCCGACCGACCCCAGATGATCCTGTTCGCCAAGGAAGATGGCGTGTTCATGCGGGGTGATGAACTGGGCACCTGTCGCGACGGCACGTGGACCGGCGACGACGACTTCATGGCCGTGGGCGCGGTGTTCAACATCGACCTCAGCGAGGACCATCCCGAGGGTTTCGCCGGCGACATCGACAACTGGCACATCCACTACAACACCTGCATCGCCCCCCGCCAGGGCAGCGACAGCGCCGGATCCCGAGAAGCCTGTCGCGAGGCCGGTGGGCTGTTCCTGCCCCGCATCGGTAGCTGGATGATGCACGCCTATGTGGCTGACGGTTTCGAAGCCGACGCCGGCGTGTTCTCGATGTTCAACCCCAATGTGTGGCCCATCGTCGACGGCGATGACGCGCTGCTCGAGCGGGGTCTGACCCCGATCGAGGGGGCGGTCAACGCGCCGATCGCCAACTTCGACTACGGCGACGTCACCGCCGGGGTCGGGGAGCCGATCGTGTTCTCCAACTCCGACGCCGTGCCGCACACGGTCACGTCGGGTTCGGCCCTCGATCCCACGACCGACTTCGACTCCGGGGTGCTCGGTACCGGGCAGAGCTTCGAGTTGTCGTTCGATGCCCCTGGCGAGTACCCCCTGTTCTGCGTGTTGCATCCCGACATGCAGGCCGTCGTCACCGTGCAGTGAAACCAACAAGCAAACCGGAGAGAATCACCCCCATGCGTCGAATCATCACGCTCCTGGCCCTGGTGGCTGCGTTCGGACTGCTGGCGGCCGCGTGCTCCAGCGGCGACAGCAGCGAGGAGGCCGCCCCGGAGACCACGGCGGCTCCCTCCACCACGGCGGTTCCGGAGACCACCGCGGTTCCCGAGACCACGGTCACCTTGCCGTACGAGCTGCCCGACTACAGCGAGGAAGCGCTGGCCGCCGGCTTCACCGGCACCGACTTCGAGATCCCCGAGACCCAGCCGGAGACGCCCATCGGGGCCATCGGGTTCAGTCGCTTCGTGTACACCCAGACCTCCGACGGCGATATCGTGCCCACCTTCGTGGAGGGTCCTCCGGGCCGCCAGACCCGTTGCCAGGAACTCGATCAGAACTGCTCGTACCAGGAGCTGAAGGCGCTGTACGACAGCGGCGACGAGGTTCCCGAATACCTGGGCATGGACCGTGACACGCTGGGCGAGCTGGTGGGTCAGCTCGATGCGGTGAACGACTTCGTCAACAGCTTCGAAGACATCCACGATGCCTGCGCCCGGGGCTACGGACCCACCACCAACCAGACGGCCAACATGGGCATCCACATGCTGAAGGGTGCTCTCACCAGCGATTTCGACCCCAACGATCCCAAGATGGTGTTGTTCGCCCGCGACGGTGGCACCGAAGCGGGTTCGGGCATCGGCACCTGTGAGGGCGATCGCTTCGTCGGAGACGAGCACGCCGACGAGTACACCGCCGTCGGGGCGGTGTTCAACGTCCACCTCACCGACGAGCATCCCGAGGGTTTCGCCGGCGACATCGACAACTGGCACATCCACTACAACACCTGCCTGGCCCCCACCAGCGGTTCGGACTCGGTCGGCACCAAGGAGGATTGCCAGGAAGCGGGCGGTGCCTTCGTGCCCTTCATCCCCAGCTGGATGATGCACGCCTACGTCGCCGATGACTTCGAGGCCCAGAACGGTGTGTTCTCGATGTTCAACCCGTCGGTGTGGCCCGTGGTCACCGCCGAGCAACTCCGCGACCGGTCGGACCAGGTGATCGAGGGCGCGGTAAACGCCCCGATCGCCAACTTCGATTACGGCGACATCTCGGCCGAGCCGGGTGAGCCCATCGTGTTCTCCAACTCCGATGCGGTGCCGCACACCGTCACGTCGGGTTCGGCCCTCGACCCCACCAGTGACTTCGATTCGGGTGTGCTGGGCACCGGGCAGAGCTTCGAGCTGTCGTTCGATCAGCCAGGCCAGTACCCGGTGTTCTGCGTGCTGCACCCCGACATGCAGGCCACCGTCTCGGTGCAGTGACCGTGCCGGTCAGTTGACCTGCCTGTCCATGCCCTCCCAGTAGGGGGCCCGCAGCTTGTACTTCTGGAGCTTGCCCGTGGCCGTGCGGGCCAGCTCGTCGCGGAGCTCGATGCTGGTGGGGCACTTGTAGTGGGCCAGTCGTGAACGACAGTGCTCGATGAGGCTCGCCTCGTCGAGCTCGGTGCCGTCGGCCAGCACCACCAGCGCCTTCACGGTCTCGCCCCACTTCTCGTGAGGCACGCCGATCACCGCCACTTCGGTGACATCGGGGTGGCTGAAGAGGCAGTCCTCCACCTCGATCGACGACACGTTCTCGCCGCCCGAGATGATGACGTCCTTCTTGCGGTCGGCGATGTTGAGGTAGTTGTCCTCGTCGAGGAAGCCTCCATCGCCGGTGTGGAACCAGCCACCGGCCAGCGCCTGCTCGGTGGCCTCGGGCTGGTCCCAGTAGCTCTTCAACACCACGTTGCCCTGCGCTTGGATCTCGCCCTCTTCATCGGTGCGGATACGAACCCCGAGCGCTGGGGCCCCCTGGCGGGCCAGCTTGCCGGCCCGCTCGGCGGGGGAGAGGTGGTCCCACTCGGCCCGCCGGCGACTCATGGTGAGCAGCGGCGCCGTCTCGGTGAGGCCGTAGATCTGGATGAACTCCCAACCCAGCTCGGTCTCCATGCGCTCGATGGTCTGGGTGGGCGGTGGGGCCCCGGCGATCACCATGCGCGTGCGGCCCCGGCCCGGGATCTCGCCGTCCCAGGTGCGGGCCGCGTCGAGGATGGCCGCCACCACCGCCGGGGCGCCGCACAGCAGGGTGACACCGTGTGCGTCGACGCGGCGCAGGATCTCGGCCCCATCGACCTTCCGTAGCACCACCTGCCGGGCGCCCATGCCGGCGAGGGCGAAGGGCATGCCCCAGCCGTTGCAGTGGAACATGGGCAGGGTGTGGAGGTACACGTCGCGGTCGTTGACCCCGGCCTGCCAGCCGAAGACGGCGGCGTTGACCCACAGGTTGCGGTGGCTCATCTCCACCCCCTTGGGTCGGGCCGTGGTGCCGCTGGTGTAGTTGATGGTGGCGGTGGAGCTCTCGTCCCCGTCCCACGGGGCCGGTTCGCCATCGAAGTCGTAGAGCTCGGCATCGGTGTCGGCCCCGATGACGAACGACCGGGTGTCGTCGAGGTCGGCCAGGTCATCGGCCAGCTCGGGGTCGATGAGCGTGACCTCGGCGCCGGAGTGACTCACGATGTACTGGATCTCGTCCCGGTTGAGCCGGAAGTTGGCCGGCACCGCGATGCGCCCCCAGGCCGTGGCGCCGTACAGCAGCGTGAGCAGGCGAGCGGCGTTGTGCGACACGATCGCCACCCGTCCACCCTGAGCCACGCCCAGGCGTTGGAGGCCCGCGGCCAGGGCTCGGGACCGGTCGAACACCTCGCGGTAGGTGAGGTCGGCCAGCGCCGGCGCCGGCTGGTCCGGCTCATCGACGATGCCGACCCGGTCGCCGTACACCAGCGCGGCGCGTTCGAGGTGGTCTCTGGTCGTGAGTGGGATCTCCATGGCGAGATCATGCCCCATTCGGTGGGTCGGGCCATGATGAACCGGTGAACGAGCTCGAACATCTACGGGTCGTCGACCTGGCCGGAGGGTTGGCCGCCGGGTATGCCGCCAAGCTGCTGGCCGACGCCGGTGCCCAGGTCATCGTCGTCGAGGACGACGAAGGGGATCCGTTGCGGCGCTGGTCGGCCGCCTCCGCCGACGAGGGTGGAGCTCTGTTCGCCCACCTCCGGCAGGGTCAACACGCCGTGGGCCGGGCCACCGAGGCCGCCGCCGACGCCCTGGCCCGAGCCGACGTGTTGATCATCGACGGGCGATCACCGCTGATCGAGCGACCGGGTGTGGTCACGCTCAGCATCACGTCCTACGGCCGCACCGGGCCCTACGCCGATCGCCCGGCCACGGAGTTCACCCTCCAGGCCGACAGCGGCGGGCTGGCCGGACGGGGTCACCCCGACGGGGCGCCGTTCCAGGCCGGCGGGCGCACCGGGTCGTGGATGGCCGGCCTGTATGGCGCCGTCGGCGCCCTGGCGGCACACCGCCGCGCCGCAGCCACCGGCGAGGGCGCGGTCATCGACCTGTCGGTGGCCGAGGTCTGCAATCTCACGATGACGATGTTCGCCGACCTGTACCACCAGCTCGAGGGCCGGCCCGAGCTGACGACCGTGCCCTGGAGCCTCGAGACGCCCAGCATCGAGCCCACCATCGACGGGTACGTCGGGTTCAACACCAACACCCGGCAACAACTCGAGGACTTCTGCGCGCTGATCGGGCGGCCCGACGTGGTGGATGAGTACGCTTACCTGCCCAGCCGGACCAAGCGATGGGACGCGTGGAACGAGCTGGTGCACGCCTACACCACCCAGCACACCACGGCCGAGATCGTGGAACTGGCCTCGTCGTTGCGGATTCCCGTCGCGCCGGTGTGCGACGGGCGCACGGTGCTCGACCAGGACCAGTTCGTGGCCCGCAAGGTGTTCCGGCCGGCCGTCGACGGGGGCCACATCGGGCCCCGGCGGCCGTATCTCATCGACGGTGAGGGCGATGGCGGACCGCGGCCATGGCCCCGACAACGGAGCGACCATCGCTTCGAGCACGCCACCCGGCCCCCAGCCGATTCCGCCGACGCCGACCTACCGCTGGCCGGTCTTCGGGTGCTCGATGCCACGGCTTGGTGGGCCGGTCCCACCTCCACCCAGGTGCTGGCTGCGCTGGGCGCCGAAGTCATCCACGTCGAGTCGGTGACGCGCCCCGACGGCATGCGCATGGTGGGTGGACGATTCATGGACCGGGAGCAGTGGTGGGAGCGGAGCTGGTTCTTCATGGCCGCCAACAGCAACAAGGCCGGGGTCACCCTCGACCTCAACACCGAGGCCGGGCGGGAGCTGTTCCTGGCCCTGGCCGCCGACTGCGACGTCGTGGTCGAGAACTTCACCCCACGGGTGTTCGACGGCTTCGGCAT
>JAOUEE010000232.1 GCA_029858875.1 Acidimicrobiia bacterium | reverse complement strand
AGTGGTTCGGTGAATCGGGTCGAGCGCGAGTAACGGGCTCCGGTGAGCGATGCGCCCCGGAGATCGGTGTCGCGCAGGTCCGTGCCCCGGAGGTCGGCATTGCGGAGGTCGGCGTCGACCAGGCAGGAACCGCGCAGATCGGCCTTCTTCAGGTTGGCCCAGCGGAGATCGGCTTCGGTGAGGTCGGCGCCGCGCAGATCGGCCCGAAAGCATGCCGCCGACTTCAGTGACGAGCGACTGAGCAGTGCGCCGGCCAGGTTGGTCCGGGTGAGGCGCGCGTCGTCGAGGTGGGCCTCGGTGAGGTCGGCGCGACCCAGGTCGGCCTCGCTCAGGCGGACGGCCGACATCTCGCGCCGCCGGAGGTAGCGGCCGGTCAGATCGGCGCCGGTGAGGTCGCGTCCGGCCAGGTCGGCGCCGATCGTCTCCTCACGATGACGACGACGTGTCGGCTGGGTGAGCAACGCCTCGGCCCAGAGGAACGGCCCGGAGACCAACGCCACCGTGAGCATGGCTTCGCCGATGGTGTGCTGGACCGAGGACCCGGCGAAGGTGACGGTGGCGAAGCCGACCACGCCGAGAATGACGACGAGCAACGAGATCACCGACCAGGGGACGGCGCGGCGGCTGGAGGGCGACTCAGGGGATCCCGACATGGTGCTCTTCCCGTCGGCGGGTGGGACCCGCAGTTGAGCCGGCCGGGTCGCCGTTGGGTGTCGCCGGAGGAGGTCAGTCCAGCGCCGCTCGGACCTCGGCCAGCGCCTCGATGGTCTCGATGTCGCTGGCCGGCGTGATCGCCATCGTGCGGATGACCACCTGCTCCACTCCGAGGTCGGCGAGCGGAGCCAGGTGCGCTGCGGCCTCTTCGGGGGTGCCCACCACCACCTGCTCGGCGCGCAGGCCGCGGTAGCCACGGCTCACCCGCTCGCGGGCGGCAGCCAACGTGTCGGGGTCGGTGCTGATCGTGGCGTCCTGTCGCACCATGACCCGCGCCGGGCGCCCGAGGCGTTCACAGGCCGTGCGGTACTCGTCCAGGGGTCCGACGATGGACTCGGCGGTGACACCCGGCGCGGTGTACCACGCATCGCCCATGCGCGCCGCCCGACGAAGCCCGACTGTTGCGCCGGCCCCCACCCACCACTCCACCGGCCGGACGGGTCGCAGCCCGATCGAGGCGCCCTCGATGCCGAACAGCTCGCTGCTGACGGTTGCGCCGTCGAGCAGCCCCCGGATGATCCTCGCCGACTCCTCGAATCGCGCCGCTCGCTGAGCGAGATCCTGGCCCATGCCGCCGAACTGCTGCGCGTCGCCGCCGAGGCCGGTCTGGAGGATGAACCGATCATCGTGGAAGGCGGCGAGGGTGGCCACCTGTTCGGCCACGAGAACGGGATGCCACAGCGGGAGCAGGAACAGGCAGCCCGCTGGTCGACCGGTCCAGTGCGCCAGGGCTCGACCCAGGGTCGGCGTGTTCTGGAAGTAGGAATCGCCGGCCACCACGTGATGATCACCGAACGTCAACGACGCCAGCTCGGCCCGCTGTGCCGCCTGCACGCGCGCCAGCAGGTGCCGGGCGCCCTCGACCGGTGCCAGGGTGGTGTGCGATGCCGCGCTGAGTCCGATGTCCATGCGGGAACGGTACCGGCCGACGCGACCAGCCGAGACGGTTTCGACGGGCACGGGCGGCCGGGCTAGAGTGAGAACGCGTTTCAATTTCTCCGCCCGACCGCTTCGGCGGGCAGGAACAAACCTCGTGAGGATTCCCGTGGCCAACGATCAGCCCGTGTCCGGTACCGACCTCGGCTTCGACGCCTTCGATGCCGACAACCACTACTACGAGGCCGAGGACGCCTTCACCCGTCACATCGAGCCCGCCATGGCCAAGCGGTGCATGCAGTGGGCCGAGATCGACGGACGCAAGCGGCTGCTGGTGGGCGGCCAGATCAACCGGTTCATCCCCAATCCCACCTTCGATCCGGTGGCCCGACCCGGGTGCCTGGACGAGTACTTCCGGGGCAAGTCTCCGGCCGAGGACATGCGCGCCGCCTTCGGCGAGCTCGAGCCCATCAACCCGGCGTATCGCGACCGGGATGCCCGCCTCGCCCTCATGGACCAACAGCACCTGGCCGGCACCTTCATGTTCCCCACGCTGGGGGTGGGGATGGAGTCCAGCCTCGAACACGATCGGCCAGCCATGTTGGCCGCCTTTCGGGCCTTCAACCGCTGGGTCGACGACGACTGGGGACTCAACCACCTCGATCGGATCTACACCGCGCCTTACATCACCCTCTCCGACGTGGACTGGGCCGGTGAGGAGCTGGACTGGGCGCTCGACCGCGGTGCCCGACTCATCAACCTGCGGGCATCCTCGGTGCTCGACCCGGTTCAGGGCCGCCGTTCGCTCGGCCACCCCGACCTCGACCGATTCTGGGCCAAGGTCAACGATGCCGGCATCACGGTCTCGTTCCATTCCGGCGACGCCGGGTACAGCTTCCTGTTCGGGCACTGGGGACTGTCCACTGAGTTCGAGAGCTTCCGCTACGACCCCCTGCGGTCGCTGCTCACCCATTCACCCATCAGCGACACGGTGGCCAGCCTGATCGCCGATGGGGTGTTCGCCCGCCATCCCGACATCCGGATCGCCACCATCGAGAACGGCTCCGAATGGGTGGGACCGCTGTTCAAGAAGCTGCGGAAGGCCTACGGCCAACACGCGCACGCCTTCGCGGAGGATCCCACCGAGACCTTCCGCCGTCATGTGTTCGTCTCGCCGTACTACGAAGACGACCTGTTCGAGCTTCGCGACATGATCGGGGCCGATCACATGCTGTTCGGATCCGACTATCCTCACGCCGAGGGATTGGCCGACCCGGTGACCTTCCTCGCCGACCTGGACGGGTTCCCCGACGACGAGATCCGGCTGATCATGCGGGACAACGCCCAAGGTCTGGTGCTTCCCGCCGCCTGAGCGGCCGAGCGCATCTCCCCGGCCGAGGCCTGTCGGGTCCGGCATCGAGGCGTCGGCCGCCTACCAGTGGTTCAGGTGGGTGCGTTGGGCGATCGAGTCCGTGGCCGGTTCGTGACGGTACGGACCGCCGAACAGCCCCGAGTCGGCCACCTGCAGTTCGGTGAAGAACCGGCGGGCCATCTGGTACCCCTCCTCGATCAAGCGCGCGGTGTGGCTGAAGTCGAACGGTGACACCTCGACGCACAGCGGTGGGACGTGCACCACCAGATTGTTGCGAGCAACGGCCCGCACGTCGCTGGTCACCTGGTTGCGCAGGAGGATGCTGGCCGCATAGGCCAGGGTTTCGGCCAGATGAGCGGGCGCCCGGCGCTCGTGGCAGGCCTGGCCGGCATCGAGCACCAGCGCCGACTTGGCCCCCATGGCGATGGCCTGGCGGATGGGCACGTTCGCCACGAGACCACCGTCGGTCAGCTCGTGGCCCTCGTGCTGGACATGCGGGAACAGGCCGGGGATCGCCGCGCTGGCCAGCAACGCCGGCCGGAGCGGGCCCTCGGTGAACAGCACAGGACGTCCGGAGCGGACGTCGGTGGCCACCACACCCAACGGCAGCGCGAGCTCGTCGAACTTCTGGAAGGGGAGGTTGTCGTCGATGAGGCGCTGGAGGGCGCGATTGCTGAAGAGGTGGCGGCGCGTGCGGGCCAGCAGCACCGCTCGCTGGAGCACGCCTTCGGGGAACACGGCGGCCCGGTCCACCGCCCGCCACACGGCGTCGAGCACGTCGGCCGATCGTTCACGGTGGCACGCGACCACGGCCCCGTTGAACGCGCCGACGGACGTCCCCACCACCAGGTCCGGTGAGAACCCGCTCTCCAGGGCGGCTCGCAGCATCCCCACCTGGGTCGAGCCGAGGCTGGCTCCGCCCGACAGCACCAGCGCCGTGGGTCGGGCCATGGAAGCGAGATCCATGACCTGCCTGTCGGTCGAAGCGTCCCATGACTGAAGGACCACCCGCCGACGGCCGGGGCACCTCGGGGCGGGTCCGCGCCTGGGTGTGGCCGGCGTGGCACCGTCATGCCATGACCACCACGGTGGAGACACCGATCGACGTGGAGCGGGCTCGCGATCTGCGCCGCATGAAGCTGTTCGCCGCCGGGCTGTTGGTGTTGGCAGCCGTGGTCTACGTGGCGGCCCGGCTGGCCGGCGAGCGAACCGGCGTGATCGGAGCCGTCGAGGCCACCGCGGAGGCGGCCATGGTGGGCGCGCTGGCCGATTGGTTCGCGGTGACCGCCCTGTTCCGGCATCCTCTCGGTCTACCCATCCCGCACACGGCGATCATCCCGACCCGCAAGGACGCGATCGGCGAGAGCCTCGGAGCGTTCGTGCAGACCCACTTCGTCGAGGCGGAGGTGCTGGCCGAACGGGTTCGGGCTGCTCACCCCAGCCGGCGCCTGGCCGATTGGCTGGCCGAGCCGGCCCACCGTCGATCGGTCACCCGCCAGTTCGGCGCGGTGGTGCGTGCCAGTTCCGAGGTGCTCGACGACCCGGCGGTGCGCAGCGGATTCGAATCGGTGCTGGTGGGCCGCCTGCGTGACGCTCCCGTTGCCCCCATCGGTGGGCGGATCCTCGAGTTCGCGGTGGACGGCGGTCACCATCAGACCGTGCTCGAGGCCGGCTTGTTGTCGCTGCGGGCCATGTTGGGTGACAACGAGTCGATCCTGCGCCAGCAGCTGGGAGAGGAGTCGCCCTGGTGGGTACCCGAGCCCCTCGACGATCGGGTCTTCGATCGCTTGTACGGCGGGATCATGGACTTCCTCACCGAGTTGGCGCAGAACCGCCACCATCCGTTGCGTCAGGCGGTCGACGAACGAGCCGCCGACTTCGCCCGGCGGTTGCGGACCTCGCCCGAGCTGCGAGCCCGAGGCGAGGAGCTGAAGGAAGAGCTGCTCGCCCATCCCCATTTCCGTATATGGACCAACGAGTTGTGGTCCGGCATCACCCGGGCAGCGGTGCACGCCGCCGATGACTCCGAGTCCGAGTTGCGGTTGCGCATCGAGGACGCTTTGGCCTCGGCCGCCCAACGACTGTCGGCCGACCCGCAGCTGGCCGCCAAGGTCGACGAGTGGGCGGTCGACGCGGTCTGCTACGTGGCCGCGCAGTCCGGTGACGAGGTGGCCGGCCTGATCGCCACCACGGTGCAGCGCTGGGATTCGGCCGACACGAGTCGCCGGATCGAGCTGCAGGTCGGCCGAGATCTCCAGTTCATCCGCATCAACGGCACCGTCGTGGGGGGTCTGGCCGGGCTGATCATCTACCTGGTGTCCAGCGTTGTCGGCTGAGGTCTCGTCTGCCCCGCCCGAACCCCCGTTTTCTCAAGCAGGAGCTGGGTTTCGTCGACGAACAGCGGGTGAGGGAATCGTTTCCGCGCACCCAGATCTCGCCAGCCCTGGTGACCGCCGTCGTCCTGGTCGCGGGCGTCCTCACGACGCTCCTGGTGCAGTCGTGGGCACACAACCGGCACGCCCATGGCGACCGGCACAAGTTCACGGAGCAGGCCGAGGGCACGCTCGACAGCATGGAGTCGGTCGTCGAGAGCTACCTGGACGACATCGACGACGTGGTGACGTTCGCCGGCGCCCTCGATCCCCCTACTCCCGACCAGTTCGCCGGATTCGTGGGCACGAGCGGATCGATCGATCCCATGAGGAGCGAACTGGTGCTGTACGTCGAGGAGGTCGAGCCGGCTGACCTCGACGCGGTCATCGACCGCGAGACCGCCGTGCGCGGTGACGAGTTCGTTCCCGTCAGCACGCGGTCCGGTCAGACGCAGTACCTGTTGATGCGCTCCTCGGCGTCGGGTGAGGGCTTCGACCTTCCCGCGGTGGATGTCGGCATGATCGAATCGGTTCGAACGGCGTTGGAACAGAGCTCGACCCGACGCTGGCTGACGCTGGCTGACATCGGTGCCGCGATCGATACGGTCAGCCGTCCCGGGGGAGTGGCCGACCGATTCGGCATCCCGCTCCAGGAGCTGCGGGCCACGCTCGAGGACAGCGGCCGCACGCCGGGCGCGGGGGACCGAGCGGGCGGCGTCGGCGTCGTGGCTCCGGTGGATGACGGCCAGGGCCGGATCATCGGGTTCATCGTCGGGGACCTGGTGCCCCGTCGCGCCTTCGAGCGCTTCGCCACCACCGAGACCGGTGTTGTCGCGGTGGTGCACGATCGGATCGGGACGTCGGTCTCGTTGATCGGCGAGCCGCTCGATGACGCGGCCCGCATCCAATCCCGGACGGTTTCGGTC
>JAOUEE010000231.1 GCA_029858875.1 Acidimicrobiia bacterium | reverse complement strand
CACTCACCGAGATCCACCAGTTGGAGAGACTGGCACGGCGGCTCGATTCCTTGTGTCGGCAGGCCGGGATCCACACCGCCATCGGTTGGTCGCACCGACGAGACAGCAGCGATCTCATCGCCGCCTGGGCTCGAGCCGACGCCAACGCGGCGGTCGCTCACGCCCGCCACGTGCGCCTGGTGGGCTGATCACTCGAAGACACCGCAGCCAGTACGCACCTGCCACGATGTGGGGGTGAGCGATGACCTGGACGCCGCCCTGTTGATCCTCGGGCTCGATCGCGGCGTCGATGCGCCTGCGCTGCGGCGGCGCTACCGGGAGCGGCTGAAGGACACCCATCCGGATCGTGGTGGCGACGGGTCCGTGCAAGAGGTCCTGCACGCCTACCGCATGATCGCCGACGCACTCCACGACACCGGCATGCTGCCGCCCTCCATCCCGGTGACGCCACCATCTGCGGCGGTCGCACAGCGAGACGAGGCATTGGTCCTCGAGGTGTCGCCCCACGAGCTGTTCTTCCGCCTGCACGCCGCGCTCGACGAACTGGGCACCGTGATCTACGCCGATCCCGACGGTGGCCAGCTCGAGGGTCTGGTGACGATGGATGGACATGGACCGGGTCAGCTGGTGGCCACCGTGCTGGCCGGCGACGACGAAACCCAGGTCCTGTTCACGCTCGAATCCCTCGACCAGCGACCCGGCCCGCCCATCGACCTCGTGGTCCGCCGCCTGGCCTCCCTCCTCTCCACCTGACCCGAGCCCGTGTGGCTGGGGCCCGGTGGCCCTCAGGTGAGGTCGACCACCGTGCGGATGCCTCGGCTGGCCCGCAGGTCGTCGAGTCCGGCGTTGATGTCGTCCAGGCTCAGGCGCTGGGTGATGAGCGCTTCGAGATCGAGGCGGCCCTGCTGCCAGAGCTCGAGGAAGCGGGGAATGTCCCGGTGGCTGTTGCACGAGCCGAGCAGTGACCCCACCAGCCGCCGCTCGGTGGTGACGAGCAGCACGGGCATGGGCACGGTCAGCTGATCGCTGACGTCGGGCGCACCCACCATGACCGTGGTGCCGCCGGCCCGGGTGGCCTCCAGGCCCTGCGCGATGAGCGCGGCCGCACCTGCCCCGTCGAACGCGTAGTCCACGCCCCGACCATCGGTGAGCTCGCGCGCGGCGGCCACCACGTCGACCTCGGTCGGATCGAGTATGTCCGTGGCGCCGAGATTGGCGGCTGCGGCCCGCCGCTCGGCCACGGGATCCGAGCCGATGATGCGGGCCGCCCCGGCCAGGCGCGCCCCCTGCACGATGGACAGCCCGATCCCGCCGAGGCCCATGACCAGCACCGAAGCCCCCGGTTCCACCTGCGCCGTGTTCAGCACCGCACCCACGCCGGTCTGTACCGCGCAGCCGACCACACACGCGATGTCCAGAGGCAGGTCGGGGTCGATGCGGACCACGTTGCGGCGCTCCACGTTCACCAGTTCACCGAACGCGCCCACGCCCAGCCCCTGGTAGACC
The DNA here is from genome assembly GCA_029858875.1 of Acidimicrobiia bacterium. Lineage (GTDB taxonomy): Bacteria > Actinomycetota > Acidimicrobiia > Acidimicrobiales > SHLQ01 > JAOUEE01. The sequence goes on along the minus strand of JAOUEE010000231.1, from coordinate 4,771 downwards.
ACCTGCCCGTTGCGCTGGAGCGGCGACGTGCCGTCAGCGCGTACGCCGTAGGCGAAGGTCTGGGCCTCGACGCAGAGGGTCGGTTGCCGGCGGGCGCACCAATAGCAGTGACCGCACGGCCCCAGCGGGGTGAGCACCACATGGTCACCCACCGCCAGGCCGGTGACCCCCTCCCCCAGCGCGTCGACCACGCCGGCCGCCTCGTGGCCCAGCACGACGGGCGTCATCCCGTGGCTCTGCTCGACCACGGTGAGGTCGGAGTGGCAGATGCCGCAATGGTGGACCCGAACCAGCACCTCCCCCGGGCCCGGCGGACGAGTCTCCACGTCGTCGACGACCACCAGGTCGCCGCCGTCGGATTCCAGCAGGGCAGCGCGCACGGGACCTCCTCGACGAGTGAGTACAGCGGGTCGATCCTGACCGACCGCGCCGGCGGGTGCCAGCCCGAGGGCCCGCTACCGTGGGCCGATCCGGGAGGCCAGGTGAGCACAATCCGCAGCCGCGCCGGCGCGAAAGGGGTCTTCGGCTATCGGGACTTCGCCCTCTTCTGGACGGCGGCCCTCATCTCGAACTCGGCCAATTGGCTCCAGAACGTGGTCGTCCCGTTCCTGATGCTGGAGCTGACCGACTCCAACGGCTGGGTCGGTCTGGCCAGCTTCGCCTCGCTGTTCCCGGCCTTCCTCCTGACGCCGATCGCCGGTGTGCTGTCGGACCGGTTGCCCCGACGACTGATCCTGATCGCCACCCAGACGGTCCAGGGGCTGGTGGCCGTGTCGTACTTCGTCCTGTACCAGAGCGATCAGCTCGATCGGACGTGGATCCTCGCGCTGCAGTTCGTGTCGGGCATCTCGGCCGGCTTCCAGGTGTCGGCCTGGCAGGCGTTCGTGCCGCTGCTGGTGCCGCGTGAGCATCTGCTGACAGCGGTTCGCCTCAACTCGGTCCAGTTCACCGTGGCCCGGGCACTGGGTCCGCTCGCGGCCATTGCCTTGCTGGGCGTCTTCGGCACCGGGCTCGCCTTCGCCGTCAACGCCGCCACCTTCGCGCTGGTGGCCCTGGCCGTCGCGTTGGCTCGGCCCCGCCAGGTGATGGGGGTCACGTCGTCGGAATCGATCCGGATCGTTTTCCGAGATGGCCTCCGCTACGTGCGCCGGCACGCCAGTCTCCGTCAGGCCGCGGCCACCGGGTTCATCATCTCGTTCCTCGGCCAGCCGCTGGCCTTCGCCCTGGCCCCGGGGCTGGCCGCCGGTGTCTACGACAACGGCGACACGGGTCAACGGCTGCTGCTGTTGGCTCTCGGCTCCGGTGCGCTGCTGATGTCGATCTGGATCGTGGGCCGATCGGGCCGCTATCCCCGGTCGCTGGTCACCATGGGTGGCCTGACTGCGTACGCGGCCGGTGTCGTCCTGGTGGGACTCACCCCCTGGTTCGCGGTGGGGATGCTGGGATTCTTCATCAACGGCATGGCCCACCTCACCGTCGCCGTCTCCGCCAACACCACGATTCAGCTCCAGGTCGACGACCGCATCCGGGGTCGGGTGGTGTCGATATACATCCTGGGCGTCCTGGGTGGGCTGCCCACGGGCGCCCTGGTCGGTGGCGTGTTGGCCGATGTGTTCGGTCTGCGCCCGGTCATCGTGACGATGGGCCTGCTGATGGCCCTGTACACCGTGTACGCGAAACGACGTCTGGATGGGCTCCGCTCCTTCGACATCGACCGCCTGCCGTCACCCGACCGGTGACGCCAGCACGACGGCGGTGTGGGCCGCCACCCGGGCGTTGTTGGTGGCCAGGGCCAGGTTGGCCGCCACGCTGCGGCCGGCGGTGAGTCGGGCCGTCTCCTCGAGGATGACCGGTGTGATGGCGCCGCCTCGCCGGTGCTCGGCTCGCGCCCGTTCCAGCGCCGACTCGAGAATCCGATCCAGCTCGGCGCGGTCGATGGCCGCCTCCTCCGGGAGCGGAACGGTCACCAGCACCCCACCTCCGCCGAGGGCCCAGTGCGATCGGGTGACCGCGGCCAGCTCCTGGACGTCGTCGACTCGGGCTGGGATCGGCAGCCCACTGTGGGGGCTGTAGAACGCGGGCAGCTCGTCACACGCCAGTCCCACCACCGGGACGCCGCTGGTCTCCAGCACTTCCAGCGTGGCCGGCAGGTCCAGGAAGTACTTCGGTCCGGCGCAGACCGTGAGCACGGCGTGGGCGGCGATGGCCGCCAGATCGGCGCTGATGTCGAAGTCGGTCTCGGCCCCCCGGTGCACGCCACCGATCCCCCCGGTTGCGAAGACCGTGATGCCGACCATGGCGGCGAGCTGCAGCGATGCGGACACCGTGGTGGCACCGACCGACCAGCCTTGACCAACCGCCAGCCCGAGCTCGCGAACCCCGGTCTTGCGGGCCGAGCCCAGGATTCGTTCGTGCTCGGCGGGTTCCAGTCCCACCCTCGCCCGACCGTCGAGCACGGCCGTCACCGCGGGAACGGCGCCACCAGCCCGGATCGTGTCGAGACACGAGGTCAGGGCGTCGCCGTTGTGGGGGGCAGGAAGGCCCAGGTTGGAGAAGATGGTGGACTCGAGCGCGACCACGGGACGCTCATCCGCCAGCGCGGCGGCCACCTCGGCATGGACGAGAACGGGTTCTGCCATGGCGGCAGGCTAGAGCTCCGATGCGGACCGGACCGTCCTGCGGGCAGGCGCAGTTGCCTGGCTACGCTCACGAGCATGACGTCAGCCCTCAACCCTCTCGACCTGGTGGACTGGATCGAGGCCAACGCCGACTCCTTTCGGCCGCCGGTGGCCAACCGGGTGGTGTGGCCCGACTCCGAGCTCATCTTCATGGTGATCCGAGGCCCCAACGCCCGCAACGACTTCCACATCGACCCCGGGGACGAGATCTTCTACCAGCTCCAGGGCACCATCCAGGTGGACGTGCGCAACGATGACGGCGACGTCGAGTCGCACCTGGTGCACGAAGGGGCGCTCCTGTTGGTCCCGGCCGGCGTCCCCCACTCGCCCCTGCGCCCGGCCGAGAGCTGGGGCGTGGTCATCGAGCGCCGGCGCCGAGCCGGAGAGCTCGATCAGATCCGGTGGTACTGCGAGAACGGTCACGTGCTCCACGAGCGCTCGTTCCAGCTGGCCGACATCGAGACCGAGCTGAAGGCCATCCTCGACGAGTTCAACGAGACGCCGAGCCTTCGCACCTGCGACCAGTGCGGCTGCGTCCTCGAAGTGGCCCCACCGTTCGCGTTCCCCGATCCATGAACCGCGACGAGGCCCGGCGGCTCGACGCCGACGATCCTCTCGCCTCCTACGCGGCCCGCTTCTGTCGGCCGGCCGACAGCCGTGACGACAAGCTGGCCTATCTGTGCGGTCACAGCCTCGGGCTGGCGCCGGCGCATGCCGCCGATCGGGTGCACGACGCGCTGGAGCGCTGGGGCCGACTCGGGGTGGAGGGCCACTTCGGTGAGGGCCCCAGCTGGTACCGCTATGACGAGCCGCTCACCGCGCCAATGGCCGAGCTGGTGGGAGCCGACGCCCGTGACGTTGCCGTCATGGGCAGCCTCACCACCAACCTGCACCTGCTGCTGGCCTCGTTCCTTCGACCCCACGGTGAGCGGCGGGCGGTGCTCATCGAGGCCAACGCCTTTCCATCGGATCGCTATGTCGCCGAGACGCAGCTCCGGTGGCATGGGCTCGATCCTGCCGTCGACCTGCTGGAGTGGCCGACCGACGACCGCGGCCTCCTCGGCCTCGACGAACTGGATGCCCTGCTGGCCGATCACGGCCACCGGATCGCCTGCGCCCTGTTGGGCGGTGTCAACTTCGCCACTGGCCAGCGCCTCGATCTTGGTGCCGTCACCGCTCGGCTTCACGCCGTGGGAGCGCTCGTCGGTTTCGACCTGGCCCACGCAGCCGGCAACGTCGCCGTCGACCTCCCGGCCAGCGGCGCCGACTTCGCCGCGTGGTGCTCGTACAAGTACCTCAATGGTGGCCCCGGAGCGGTGGCGGCGCTTCACGTGGCCGCCCGCCACGGTGACGACCTCGATCGAGTGCGCCTCGGGGGCTGGTGGGGCAACGACCCCGATACCCGGTTCGACATGGATGTGGAGCGGCACTTCGTGCCCGTCGCGGGCGCGGGCGGATGGCGTCAGTCCAATCCGCCCATCCTCTCGCTCGCTCCGGTTGCCGCCAGCCTCGAGCTGTTCACCGAGGCGACGATGACCGCGCTGGTGGCGAAGTCGCACGCGCTCACCGGAGCCCTGGCCGACGCGCTGTCGTCGCTCGCCGGAGTGCGCATCCTCACCCCCGCCGACCCCGAACGGCGCGGCGCACAACTGTCGGTACGGGTCGCCGATGCCGTAGCCGTGGCCGACCGGCTGCGCGCGTCGGGGGTGGTGGTCGATGTTCGACCGCCCGACATCCTCCGCATGGCCCCTGTGCCGCTGTACAACAGCTTCGACGATGTGTGGCGGGCCGCCGACGCCATGCAACGTGCCCGGCGCTGACCGCCGGGCCACCACCTCACCGACCTCGGGAGTCAGACCAGATCGTCGTCGGTGAGCCCGTCCATCTCGGACGCGCCGCGGAACACATGGGCTCGGCCATCGGAGCGGACCAGCAGGCCGACGCCGCGCAGCAACCGGTCGCGCGTGGTCCGAGCATCGATGTCGTAGACACCCTGCTCGACATCGAGGACACCCTTCGAGGCCACCACGATCTCCCAGTCGATGGTCGCGGCGCCCACGGGGCGTGCCGCCACCATGGTGGCGGTGCCCACC
>JAOUEE010000230.1 GCA_029858875.1 Acidimicrobiia bacterium | reverse complement strand
GGGGGGGGGGGGGGGGGGGCGGCTCGTGGGGAGCTGGTCGGGTGAGCACGACGCCCTCGCCCGATCGACCGATCCGGTCACACTCGCCATGGCGCGCCCCCAACCTCGAGTGGAAGGTGAGGGTTGCTCGGGCTCAACTCGAGGGTGATCCAATTCGCACTTGTCTCGCGCTCAGGGGTAGGTTGAGCGCTACCCGTGTTGGGTGAGTCGAAGACGCGCGCCGCACATCCGCGGTGACGCACCGCGACCGTCGAGAGTTGGAGGCTGTTCGCCATGGTTGCCAATCCCCAGAACTACGTTGCCGTCATCAAGGTGGTCGGTGTCGGCGGCGGCGGCGTCAACGCCGTCAATCGCATGATCGATGCCGGGCTGAAGGGTGTCGATTTCATCGCCGTCAACACCGATGCCCAAGCCCTGCTGATGAGCGATGCCGACATCAAACTCGACATCGGGCGCGACCTCACCCGTGGACTCGGGGCCGGCAGCGATCCCGAGATCGGGCGTCAGGCGGCCGAGTCCAACAGCGAGGAGGTCGAGCAGGTGCTGGCCGGCGCCGACATGGTCTTCATCACCGCAGGCGAAGGCGGCGGCACCGGCACCGGTGCCGCTCCGGTGGTGGCCGAGATCGCCAAGGGGCTCGGCGCGCTCACCATCGGCGTGGTCACCCGGCCGTTCAACTTCGAAGGTCGGCGCCGGTCGGTCCAGGCCGACCAGGGCATCGAGCGCCTCAGGGAGAAGGTCGATACCCAGATCGTCATTCCCAACGATCGCCTGCTCACGGTGTCCAACGAGAAGACCTCGGTCCTCAACGCGTTCAAGATGGCCGACGAGGTGTTGCTCCAGGGCGTGCAGGGCATCACCGACCTGATCACCACACCGGGCCTGATCAACACCGACTTCGCCGACGTGAGGATGGTGATGAGCGATGCCGGGTCCGCCCTCATGGGCATCGGGTACGCGAGTGGAGAGGGTCGGGCCCTACAGGCGGCCAAGTCCGCCATCTCCAGCCCGCTGCTCGAGGCCTCGATCGACGGTGCCCGCGGCATCCTCCTCACCATCTCGGGTTCCAGCGACCTCGGCCTCTACGAGATCAACGAGGCGGCCGAGGTCGTGCATGGAGTGGCCCATCCCGAAGCCAACATCATCTTCGGCACGGTCATCGACGAGAACATGGGCGACGATGTGCGCGTCACCGTCATCGCCGCCGGGTTCGACCGGTGGGAAAACGAGACCCGACGGGCCACGTCCGGCTCCTCGTCGCTCACCATCGACGCCACCGACAAAGGCGGCGACGACGTCGCCGACATCTTCGCCGAATCCGACAGCGACGAGTTCGACGACGACTTCGACGTCCCGGCCTTCCTGAAGTGATTCCCGAGCGGGTCGCATGCGGCGGCCCGCTCCGGACTCGGCTGTGATTGCTCTCGATCGACCGCTGGCCTCTGGTCGCCGAATCGGCGTTCGCTTCAGCGATCGTCACGACGGCGACTTCGCTATCCGTGCTGCCGGCGTGGCGCAACGGCGCCAGGCGGTGTGCCGCCATCCGTGGACCGTGCTCGAGCAGGTGCACGGGTCCGAGGTGGTTGCCGTGGACCGACCGGGCCAGCACGACGGCGCCCGGGCCGACGGGATGGTGACCACGCGCGCGGGCTCGGCCCTGGCGGTACAGACCGCTGACTGTGCCCCCGTCGTCCTCATCGGTCACGACGCCGTCGGCGTGGTGCACGCGGGTTGGCGGGGAGTGCTCGACGGCGTGCTCCAGGAAGGGCTCCGCCGGCTGCTCAGCCTCGACGACGGCCCCGTGGTCGCCGTCATCGGCCCGTGCATCCGACCCGGCCACTACGAGTTCGGTCGCGAAGACCTCCAGCAGCTGACCGCCCGGCTCGGGAACGCGGTGCGGGCCGAGACCGTCGACGGACAGCCCGCGCTGGACCTGGCCGCAGCCGTCCGAGCGGCACTCGGCGCCGATGTGGCGTCGGTGTCGGACCTGGGGCACGACACCAGCGACGAGAAGTACTTCAGCAATCGGGTCCGAGGAGACCTCGGCCGACAGGCCACCATGGTGTGGATCGAGCCGTGAGCACGATCGCCCAGCGACTGGCCGCCGTGCGGGACCGCCTCGACGCGGCCGGGGGCACCGACGTCGTCCTGGTCGGCGTGGCCAAGACGTTCGGGTCCGACGACATCCGGGCGGCGGTCGCGGCCGGTCTGCACGACGTGGGCGAGTCCTACGCCCAGGAGCTGCGGCGCAAGCTCGACGAGCTCGAGGCCGAACCCATCCGGTGGCACTTCGTGGGTGGCCTCCAGCGGAACAAGGTCCGGCACCTGGCCGGCCGGGTCCATCTCTGGCACTCCATCGATCGGCCCGAGCTGGTGGACGAGCTCGCTCGGCGGGACCCGGGCGCCTCGATGCTGGTGCAGGTGAACAGCACCGGCGAGCCCCAGAAGGCCGGGTGCTCTCTCGAGGACGCGCCGCCGTTGGTGCAGCACGCCGCCAGCGCCGGTCTCGACGTGCAGGGCTTGATGACCATCGGCCGCAACGAGGACATGCGGGGGACCGAGCAAGCGTTCACGGCCACCCGTCGGCTGGCCGACGAGCTCGATCTGGGCCATTGTTCCATGGGTATGAGCGCAGACCTGGAGCTGGCCGTGCACTGCGGATCGACCATGGTGCGAGTGGGGCGAGACATCTTCGGGAATCGCATCTGACCCCACGAATCCGGGCGCGTCGGTCATCGGCGGTAGAGTGGAGCGCGCCCTCACACCACCACCGAAGAGGGGAATGACATGGCTTCGATGCTCAAGAAAGCAATCCTGTACCTCGGGCTCGGGCCCGACGAGGAATACGACAGCTACGGCGCGTACGCCGAATCCCAGCCGGGCGTGGAAGAGCCACCCGAGCTGGTTTTCGACGACCCCCAGGCGGCCGAGCCCCGGCGCCCCAGTGCGCTCAGCAATGTGCGTCCCCTGACCGGTGAACCGCCCACCGATCACCCTGACCCCGCGACCCAGCCCGCAGTGACCACCGCACGGCCGTCCGCCGTGCCCAGCTCACCCGTCGTGCGTACCCTTCCCGCGGTGGTCACGGCCAAGCCCAGCACCATCACGCCGAGCTCCTTCAACGACGCACAGGAGATCGGCGATCGGTACACGGCCAGCCAACCGGTGATCGTCAACCTCCAGAACGCCGACCGCGAGCTGGCCCGGCGCCTCATCGACTTCGCTTCGGGACTCTGCTACGGGCTCGGTGGCGAGATGGAGCGCGTGGCCAACCAGGTGTACCTACTGACCCCCTCCGACGTCGAGCTCCCCGAGGACGAGCGGCGCCGCCTCATGAGCGGCCCCTCGGCCGGGTAGCATCGGGCTCCCCGACCCTTTCCCGACGTGCCCGCCATCATCTGCGTCCTGCTGACGCTCTACATCGTCTTGATCGTCATCCGGGTCGTCCTCACCTGGTTTCCCACCAGCCCGGGATCGCCCGTCGCCACGATCAACCGCCTCCTGGCGTCGCTCACCGATCCGGTGCTGGCTCCGGTGCGTCGCGTCATCCCGCCCATCCGCCTGGGTGGCGCCTACCTCGACATCTCGTCGATCGTGGTGATCTTCGGCGGCAGCATCCTGTTGTCCCTCGTGGGTTGCTGACCCACCACCAGCGCTGTGGTGCGACCGACCGTGCTGGTGGCTCCCGGCACCATCACCGTGGGTGGTCAGGGGTCCCGAGAACCCACCCCACCGATGGCTAGGATTTCTGCCATGGAACTCACACCGCAGCTGCTGGCCGAAGTCGAATTCCGTGACACGCTTCGCGGGTACGACCGCGATGAGGTCGACACCTTCCTCGAACAGGTTGGCGTGGCCATCGCGCAGCTCCAGGGCAGGCTGCGCGAGGCGCTCTCGCGAGCCGAGATGGCCGAGGCGCGTGGGGCGGGTGGACCCCAGGGCGAGGGGGTGTCCACCGATACCATCACCCGCACCCTGCTACTGGCCCAGCGCACCGCCGACGCCACCGTGGCCGAGGCCGAGACCGACGCCAGGCGCATGGTCACCGAGGCCCAGGAAGATGCGGTCCGGCTGCGGTCCGAGGCCGAAGCCGACCGTGCGGCTGTCCTGGCCGAGACCGAGAACGAAGCCCGCCAGGTCGCCGAGGAGGCCCGTCGCGACCTCTTGAGCGAGCTCCAGACCCTCGAGTCGGCGCGAGAGCAGGCGCAGATCGACCTCCGCCAACTCGAAGAGGCCCTCGATGGCCAACGAACGAAGCTGCTGGACGCGGCCGTCGAGCTCACCGCACTCGCCGAGGGCGGACGAATGGGCGAGGGCCAGTCGGCCCACACGGAGTCCGAGACCGACTCCACCGAGGTCGTGGTCGACGACGGGCCAGATGATGAACCAGCACCGGCCCAGGTCGCCGCGAGCATCGCCGGCGACGCCCCGGCCGACGACGAGCCGATCGATCTCTCTGATCGCGGCGCACCATACGACGTGGAGGCGGACCGCCCCGACGTCGACCTGTCCTCGGACACCGCTTCGTCGGAGTCGAGGAGTTCCACCGCTGCTCCGGACGAGCCGGCGGCGGGTTCATCGGTGTTCCCCGACGCCGGCCCGGCGACCCAGTCCGTCGACGTGCTGGAGATCGCTGACTCCGACCCGGAGGCCGACGAGATCGACGATGTGTTCGTTCGCCAGCTCCGCGATGCGGTCGGGAGCGATCCCGAATCCGACGCGGGGACGATGTCGGAGTTCTTCGACGAGGAAGAAGGCCCGCGGCGCCTGTTCGGACGCAAGTCGGAGTGACCCGGAGGGCTTGCGGGGTCGCCCGGTTTTCACCATCGAACCCGTATACTCCCGCCGCACGTGGTGTCGGCTAGCCCGTCACGAGCGGTGAGAAGGGGCCCCGCGGGGCACATGGGTCGACGAGACATCGGGAAGGCGTGCGCTGATGGCCACCAAGAAAGCGAGTGCGAAGAAGGCTCCGGCCAAGAAGGCCACCGCCAAGAAGGCGCCGGCCAAGAAGGCCAACGCGGCCAAGGCCGCAACCAAGAAGAAGGCGCCGGCCAAGAAGGCCAACGCGGCCAAGGCCGCAACCAAGAAGAAGGCTCCGGCCAAGAAGGCCAACGCCAAGAAGGCGCCGGCCAAGAAGAAGGCGCCGGCCAAGAAGGCCACCGCCAAGAAGGCGCCGGCCAAGAAGAGCCCGTTCGACAAGAGGTTCCTCGACGCCCAGCGCGAGCTGCTGGTCACCGAGCGGGCGGCCTACACTCGCTCGGCCGAGGTCTACCGCAAGGAAGCCGACTCGTTGGTCGCCGACCGCGAGCCGGGCGATGTGCAGTTCGACGAGGAATCGGGAGAGGGCGACACCGTCGCCGTCGAGCGAGAACGGGACCTCGCCCTGAGCGCGCAGGCTCGGGCGGCCGTCGAACAGATCGACGCCGCTCTGGCTCGCATCGAGAAGGGCACCTACGGCCTGTGCGTGGTGTCGGGTCTCCCCATCCCGAAAGAGCGACTCAAGGCCATCCCCTGGGCCACCGAGCGTGTGGAATTCAAGGTGGGCGGCCTCGGCCGCCGCTGACATGACCACGGCCGATCGCCGATCGCGGTCGGTCCCGCTGCTGATCGGCGTGGCGGTTGCCGTCATCGCGGCCGATCAGCTGGCCAAGACGTGGGCCATCGACCGCTTGTCGCGGGGTGACATCGATCTGATCTTCGACTGGCGCCTCCACCTCGTGCGCAACCCGGCCGCGGCGTTCAGCCTGGGTGAGGGCATGGGTCCCCTGATCGGGGTCCTGGCCATCAGCGTGGTGGTAGCTCTGGTGGTGATGAGCCGCGACTATGTGGGGTGGGTGCCGACCGTCCTGGTGGGGATGATCGTCGGTGGAGCCCTCGGCAACATCGTCGACCGAGCGCTGCGTAGCAGCGATGGTTTCTTCGGCGGCGAGGTGATCGACTTCGTCGATGTTCGCTTCTGGCCGGTGTTCAACGTGGCCGACTCGGCGGTCGTTCTGGGAGTCATGGGCCTCGCCATCTACTCGGTGTTCTTCGCCCCCGAGCCGGCCGACGAAGCCGAGGCACCGGCGGCTACGAACGACCCGCTCGCGCACCAGCCCCCCGATTCCGAACCGGCCGAGCCCACCGGATCCGAAGCCGGCGACGACGTCAGGCCATGAACTGGTCCGTGCCGGCCGCGCTCGAGGGCGAGCGGCTGGATCGGGTGGTGGCCATTCTCGGTGATCTGAGCCGGTCTCGGGCGGCGGCGATGATCGATGCCGGGGAGGTGCAGGTCAACGGCCAGGTGACCGTCGATCGGCGCCGTCGGCTGGCCATCGGC
>JAOUEE010000229.1 GCA_029858875.1 Acidimicrobiia bacterium | reverse complement strand
ACCCGGGAACTACGACCCCATGACCCTGCTCCGGGGTGACACCGCCGATCGATTCCGCCAGCTGGCCACCCGGCAACCGCCCGGGGTCGAGGCCACCCGGGTCAACGTGCAGTTCCTCTGCGCGGGGTTGGTCATCCCGGGTCCGCCCATCATTGCGCCCGACGAGTTCGAGGAGCTGGAGGACGCGCTCGCCGAGGAACGAGCCGACGAAGACGGCGGAGGAGATGCGTGAGCGTCACCGACCCCGTCACCGGCTATCCCCCCGACCCGCACGTGCTGCGCGACCTCGGCTTCGAGACCGAACGGCGCCAGGACCACCGCATCGTGCGGGCCGTCGCCACGCCCCACCTGGCCGACGATGGACGGCACCTCGGTCAAGGGGTGCTGGCCATCCTGCTCGATGTGAGTGGGGCCTCCACGGCCATCGAGGCCGTCCAGCCCGACTGGATCGCCACCGTCGATCTCACCTACCACGGCGGCCCGGTCGGCCTCGGGCCCGTGTTGCTCGACGTGGCGCCGGTCCGGGTGGGGAAGAACCTGGTGGTGATGCAGGCTCGCGTGCAGGCCGGCGTCACCGAACCCGATCCGTCGGCCGAGGTGGGCCACGGCCTGGTCACGTTCGCCCGAATCCCGGGTTCGGCCACCGAAGCCACCCTCGACGATCGCGCCGATCAGGACCGCACCGCGCTCGTCGCCTCGGTTCCGCTGTCCGAGCCACTCCCCCATCGGTTGGGGATCACCACGATCGATGCGTCCAACGGCATTATCGAAATGCCCCATTCGGACTACGCCCGGAACAGCTTCGGCACCATCAACGGCGGGGTGGTTGGTCTGCTGTGCGACACCGCCGCCCGGCTGGCCGCCACCGAGTTGCTGGGGCCGGCCGTCACGACCCATGGCCTGGAGGTGCACTACCTGGCCCAGACCCGGGTCGGACCGGCTCGAACCGTCGGCCGGGTGATCCGGGCCGATCGCCACGGTGCCACCGTGCGAGTCGACGTGGCCGACGCCGGCGCCGACGACACACTGCTGGCCATCGGCGTGGTGTCGGTCGCCCTCGACGAGTGACAGCCGTGATCGGTCGGCGCGCGGACGCGGCTCCTAGAGTGGACCCATGACTTCGCGGCGCATGCTCGCCATCGGCGCGGCGTTCGCCGGTCTGGCCATCGTGGTCAGCCTCAGCGATCGGGCGCCCGACGTGGGCCGGCGAATCGCCGACGTGCTCGAGGACGTGTGGCACCGCGTCGAGACGGCCCTCGCCATCGACATCGATCGAGAGGCCATTCCCTGGTCCGCCGACGAGATCGCCCATCTGCTCCTGTGGGGCGGTGGCATGGTGCTGCTCGGCGTCGCGTTGCGGAATCGGTATCGTCCCGACCGCATCGCGGTGGGTCTCCTCGTCGCTTCGATCACCCTGGAGATCCTCCAGGTGCTGGTGACCGCCCATCGCAGTCTGTCGTTGGCCGACGGCGCGGCCAATGCGGTGGGCATCATGCTCGGTCTCAGCGTCGTCGTGGGCATCGAGCTCGTGTGGCCGATACGATCGCCGGCCGCACAGCCGTAGCCACGGAGGGAATGCCGGATGCATCGATTCGAGGGACGGGTGGCGTTGATCACGGGCGCGGCGTCCGGCATCGGACAAGCCACCGCGGTTCGGCTGGCCAGCGAAGGTGCGACGATCGCCGCCCTCGACCGCGACGAGACTGGACTGGCGACCACCGCCGAACTGGTCGCGGCCACCGGCGCCACGCTGCAGCTGGTGGCCTGCGACATCGGCGATGAGCAGGCTGTTGGCCGAGCCGTGGCCAACGTCGTCGACGCACACCAGCGGATCGACACCCTCATCAACCTGGCCGGCATCCTGCGCAGCTGCCACAGCCACGAGGTGACGCTCGAGGAATGGAACGAAGTGATCACGGTCAATCTGACGGGCACCTTCCTGATGACCCGCGAGGCGCTCCCCCACCTGCTGGAGCGTCGGGGCAACATCGTGATGGCGGCCTCGACCTCGGCGTTGGCCGGCCATCCCTGGATGCTGCCCTACGCCGCGTCCAAGGGCGCCATCCTCGCCATGACCCACACGCTGGCCGTGGAGTACGCCCGCCGCGGTCTCCGGGTGAACGCCGTCGCCCCGGGCGGCATCACCACACCGATGGCGGCCAACGTGCGCCTTCCCGAGGACGCCGACTTCTCGCTGCTCGACCGCATCAGCCCGGTCGACGAGTTCCGGGGGCCCGAGACGGTGGCCGCGACCATCGCCTTCCTGGCCAGCGACGACGCGGCCCACGTGAACGGCGAGGTGGTGCGCGTCGACGGCGCCACCCTGGCCTGAGTCGCACCGCCGAGGTCGGACCCGCCCGAGGATGAAGCGGCAGCCCGGGCCGACGACGAATCCGGTCACCGGCGGGCCAGCGCCCTCGGACGGGTCCGACCGGGCGCATCCGGACTCAGTCGGCGGGAACGATGGCCTCGAACAACAGGACCAGCAGATACAGCACCGCCGGTGCGAAGAACAGGGCGACCAGGCCGAGCACCCAGTGCACGAGGAAGGCACCCAGTAGTCCGATCGCCACCAGCAGCACGGCGACAACGGCAACCAGGCGCAGCACCTTCAGTCGGCGATGCTGACCGGGAGTGATGAGGTCGACCTTGGGCACGCCCATGTTCCTGTTGTCGGACGACCGGCGGCGACTTCAAGTGGGAACAGCGCCGACATGGCGCCGCCGCGAACCCCGGGCCAACGGCCACACTGGGGCATGCATCGTACCGCAGTGCTGGTGGCCGGCTGCCTGCTCGCCCTGTCGTGTGGCACCAACGCCGCCGACGATGCCGTCACTGGTGACACCCCGGCCATCACCACCACCGTCCGCATCGACACGAGCACGACCACGAGCACCGGTTCGGTGCATCGCACCGAACAGCTGATGGTGGAGGTGATCGACACCATCGGCCACGAGCCGACATCGTTCACCCAGGGTCTGGTCAAGATCCCGGGAGGCTTCTACGAGAGCATCGGCCTCTACGGCCAGTCGGCGCTGCTGGAGACCGACGACGAGGGCGCCGTCGTACGCCGGATGCCCCTCGACGACGCACTGTTCGCCGAGGGTCTCGAGCTGGTCGATGGGCGCCTGATCCAACTCACGTACCGGGCCGAGACCGCCTTGGTCTACGACGCCGAGACCTTCGAGGTGATCGATCAGCTCCCCTATCAGGGCGAGGGCTGGGGCCTGTGCCGACTCGACGATGACGTCGTGATGTCGAACGGCTCGGCCGAGCTGACGCTCCGGGATCCCGACACGTTCGCCATCCGGTCCAGCGTGCCCGTTCGCCTCGACGGCCGGCCCGTCGACCAGCTCAACGAGCTGGAGTGCGTGGACGAGACCGTCTGGGCCAACGTGTGGAAGCAGGAGATCATCGTCGGCATCGACCCCGTGACCGGGCGGGTGCATTCGGTGGTGGACGCGTCCGGCCTGTTCGATCCGGGTCCGTCGAGTGAGTCGGTGCTCAACGGCATCGCCCATGACGACGAGACCGGGACCTTCTGGCTGACCGGGAAGAACTGGCCCGCCGCCTTCGAGGTGCGCTTCGTCGCCGCCGAGTGAGGTGGGTCACCGGTTCCGGAGCGGCGACCGGGTGCCACCGGTGGTGGTCACGGCACCGACCAGTCGCCGTCCTCGCCCCACCCGGGTTCGGGCCACACCGGCGGACGGGGAGGCGTCACCGGCCAGATCATGTAGTCGCCGTCGGCGATGCCGAACCGCCCCCACGGTTCGACATCGCCCACCACCACGACCGTGCCGTCGAGCGGCAGTCGATCGGCATCGGTGGCGTTGATCTCGGCCACCGCGGCCGGCGGCTCGGTGGGGATGGGCGGATGCCGGTAGAGAGCGACCACGGCAGCGGCCGGCTCGGCGTCGTGATAGCCAAAGGTTCGCCGACCCCACCAGCCGATGTTGATCAGCAGGACGAGCTCCACGGCCACCACCGTCAACAGCGTGGCCCCGGCCACGAAGAAGCCGGACCGGTCGTACACCAACAGGCCGATGCTCACGGGCGGCAGGACGGCCAGGATGGCCACCAGCACCACGCTCGTGAAGGGCAAGCCGCCCCGTGTGACGGTGGTCCACCGTCGATGGGAGAACACCACCACCGGCGCTCCCGACTGCTCGAGCTCACCCAGCACGACCTGGGCCTGGAAGACCCGCTGCTGCTCGGCCCACTCGTCCTCGGTCACCGGTCCAGGCTCACATCTGGGCGAAGGCCTGCGCCAACCCGTACGCATGGCCGGCGGTGTACCCGCCGTCGACGGGGAGGGCGACCCCGGACACGAACGAGGCGTCATCGCTGGCCAGGAACAGAGCGGCGGCCGCCAACTCGTCGGGTCGGCCCAATCGACCCAGCTTGTGCTGCTCGGTGATGGCGTCCTTGAAGTCGCCATCGGGCAGCGTCCCCCGCAGCAACGGCGTGTCGACGAACCCGGGACACAGGGCGTTGACTCGGATACCGGCCCGGCCGTAGTCGCAGGCCAGGTTCTTGGTGAGCAGGATCACCGCTCCCTTCGAGGCGTTGTACGCACTGCCCCCCTCGCAACCCTCGATGCCCTCGACGCTGGCCACGGTGACGATGGCACCCGACTTCTGCGCCAGCATCGTGGGCAATGCGACCTTTGCGCTGTACATGGTGCCGGTGACGTTGATGTCCTGGCAGCGCTGCCATTCGCTGCTGTCGAGCAGGTGGACGGGCCCGCCGACGGCCACGCCGGCCGCCGTGACCACGATGTCGAGGCGGCCGTGGTCACCCACGATGCGGTCGACCACCGCCTGCTGGGCCTGCTCGTCACGCACGTCGAGAAGCTGGAATCGCTCGCCCGAGAAGTCGGTCAGCGGCTCCTGGATGTCGGTGCCGATCACCGTGGCCCCTTCGGCCACGAAGCGATCGACGCAGGCCGCGCCGATCCCCGAGGCCGCGCCGGTGATGTGCGCCACCCTGGCGTCGAGTCGTCCCATGGATCCTCCTGTGTCGGCCAACAGCCGCGAACCTAGGCCCACCGGCCGATGAACGGCGAAGCGATCGTCGCCGGCATCGACGGGGCCCGCCACGGCTGGGTGGCCTGCACCGTGAACCTCACCTCGTCGACGGTGACGTTCCGGCAGGCGCCCTCGTTGGGCGCGCTCTGGGACGAGCGCTGGGTCGCGGTGGGCATCGACATGCCACTGGGGCTACCGGCGCGTGAGCGGCGCTCGGCCGACACCGACGCGAGGCGGATCCTTGGGACCCGTCACTCGACGCTGTTCGCCACGCCGCTGCACGCCACATTGGCGGCCGACACCTATCCCGATGCACTGGCGCGAAGTCGGGCGGCCGGTGACCGGGGCTTGTCCAAGCAGGCCTTCAACCTGCTGCCCCGGATCCGGGAGGTGCGGCGGTGGTTGGAGGGACCACGCCCGCATGTCCACGAGGTGCATCCCGAGACGAGCTTCACCGTGATGAACCGCGGCACACCGCTGGTTGCCAAGACCACCAACGATGGTCGGCGCCAGCGGCGGCGTCTGCTGGCGGCCTGGATCCCGGCGCTGCCCGGCGACCTGGATGCGGCGGCGGTCCCGGTGATCGATGCACTCGACGCCGCCGCGGCGGCCTGGACCGCGGCGCGGGTGTCCGCCGGCACACACCTGGTGCTGGGCGACGACGGTGTCGATCCCGACGGCTACCGGTTGACGATGGCGGTGTAGGCCTCGGCCAATCGTGTGGCCACGTCGGCCGCGTGGCGGTCGTCGTCGTAGGGATTGCGGGGCCAGAAGAACCCGCGCAACCCGTCCTTGCGGCGACGAGGGACCACGTGCACGTGCAGGTGGGGCACACTCTGGCTGACTCGGTTGTTGATGGCCACGAAGCTGCCCTCGGCACCGAGCGCGGTCTCCATCAGACCGGCCACGCATTGGGCCCGGTGCAGCAGAGGACCGAGCGCGTCGACGGGGACATCCGTGAGCGTGTCGTGGTGGGCCAGCGGGATCACCAGCACGTGTCCGGGGAACAACGGCGTTCGATCGAGGAACGCCATGGTCGATTCGTCACGGAAGATCTCGAACGCGCGAGCACGGTGGGCGACGATCTCACAGAACACGCACGCTCGGGCCACCACACTCCTCGGGTCGACCCCGCGAGGGTGCCACACGCGCCGACGATCGCCCGACACTGTCCGAGCGGTCGGGTAGGTTTCGCCTCATCGCTGTACTCGTTCCCCGCTACGGCCTCGACATCGAGACCGACACGTCCGTCGACGGCCTCGACCCGGCCGTGGCCGCCATCGTGAGCGTGGCCGTGGTGGGCGA
>JAOUEE010000228.1 GCA_029858875.1 Acidimicrobiia bacterium | reverse complement strand
CTGCGGCCTGGCGGGCGTGGTTGGACTGAACGGCACCGAAGGTGACCACCCCGGACGCGCCCTGGGCCACGGCCTCGCCCAGCAGGAACTCGAGCTTGCGCGTCTTGTTGCCGCCGAAGGCCAACCCCGAGCAGTCGTCGCGCTTGAGCCACACCAGCGGTCCACCAGCGGTTGCCTGGAGGCGGTGGCAGGGCTCCAGCGGTGTGGGGAAGTGCCCCAGCGGCACCCGGGCGAAGCCATCGAGGCCCACCACGTCAGCCCAGGAGCTTGGTGAGGTTGGCCATCTCGATGGCCGCCACCGCGGCGTCGGCTCCCTTGTTGCCGGCCTTGGTGCCGGCCCGTTCGAGCGCCTGCTCGATGGTGTCGGTGGTGAGCACGCCGAAGATGCATGGCACGCCGGTGTCGATCACCACCCGACTGACACCCGACGCACACTCGCCGGCCACGTAGTCGAAGTGCGGAGTCGCTCCGCGGATGACCGCACCCAGACAGATCACCGCATCGACGGTGCCCGAGCGGGCCAACAGGCGCGTCGCGTGGGGGACCTCGAACGCGCCCGGCACCCAGACCAGCTGGATGTCGTCATCGCCCACGCCGTGACGCACCAGGCTGTCGACCGCTCCGTCGACCAGGTTGCGGACGATGGCATCGTTGAAGCGGCCGGCCACGATGCCGATCCGCAGGAATTGACCATCGAGTTTGACGGTGTGCTCGTTCATTGCGCTTCGATCACATCCTCGCCCATGCGGTCTTCATCGGCCTCGCCTCCCAGGAGATGACCCATGCGATTTCGCTTGGTCTCCAGGTACCGCAGGTTCTCCGGATTGGGAGCGGTCCGGAGCGGCACCCGGCCGGTGATCTCCAACGCGTAGCCCTCGATCCCGCCGTACTTGGCCGGATTGTTCGTCATCAGGCGCATCGTGGTGACGCCCAGGTCCGACAGGATCTGGGCTCCCACGCCGTACTCCCGCGAGTCCACCGGCAGTCCCTGGGCCAGGTTGGCGTCGACCGTGTCGGCCCCCTCGTCCTGGAGCTCGTAGGCCCGCAGCTTGTGACCGATGCCGATGCCGCGACCCTCGTGACCGCGCAGATACACGATCACCCCCCGACCCTCCTCGCCGATGCGTTCGAGGGCGGCGTCCAACTGTGACCCGCAGTCACAGCGCAGCGACCCGAGCAGATCACCGGTGAGGCACTCGCTGTGCACCCGCACCAGCACGTCGTCGGCCCCCTCCAGGTCGCCCAGCACGTAGGCCACGTGTTCCTCTCCGTCGAGCATCGACCGGTAGGCGACCGCTTCGAAGTCGCCGTAGCGCGTGGGGATGCGGGCCGAGGCGAAACGCTCGACCAGCTTCTCCTGCCGGCGCCGGTGGCGGATCAGGTCGGCGATGCTGATGACCAGCAGGCCATGCTTCTCGCCGAAGGCCAGGAGGTCGGGCAGCCGGGCCATGGACCCGTCATCGTTGACGATCTCACACAGCACACCCACCGGCTCGCGCTCGGCCATGCGGCACAGGTCGATGGCCGCCTCGGTGTGGCCGGCCCGCTTGAGCACCCCGCCCTCGCGCGCACGCAGCGGAAAGATGTGACCCGGGCGATTGAAGTCCTCGGCCCGGGCCATGGGTCGAGCCAGGGCCCGGACGGTGAGGGTGCGATCGCCGGCCGAGATCCCCGTGGAGGTGCCCTCGAGGGCATCGACGGTCACCGTGAAGGCGGTGCGCATCGACTCGGTGTTCTCGGCCACCATCAGGGGTAGGCGAAGCGACTCGGCCCGCTCGTCGGACATCGGCGCGCAGATCACGCCGCTGGTGTGACGGATCATGAACGTCATCTGCTCTTCGGTGACGGCATCGGCGGCGATGATGAGATCGCCCTCGTTCTCGCGGTCCTCGTCGTCGACCACGATCAGGAACTGACCGCGCCGGTAGGCCTCGATGGCATCCTCTATGGGGGCCAGACTCATGACGTCTCCTGGGGTCGGGATGCGGTGAGCAGACGCTCGACGTGCTTGGCCAGCACGTCCGTCTCGACGTTGACGGTGGATCCCACTCGTCGGTGGCCGAACGTGGTCTCGGCCAGTGTGTGGGGGATGAGGGCGATCTCGAAGCCGTCGCCGTCCACCGCGGCCACGGTGAGGCTGACGCCGTCCAGGGCGATGGAGCCCTTCTCGACCACGTAGTGATCGAGGCCGACGGGCCAGGCGAAGCGCAATCGACGCGACCCGTCCTGGTGATCGGTGATGGCCTCGATGGCGGTGGTGGCATCGACGTGGCCCTGCACGATGTGACCGCCGAAGCGGCCGTCGGCGGCCAGGGGCCGCTCCAGGTTGACCACATCCCCCGGTTGCAGCTCGCCGAGGTTGGTGCGGGCCAGCGTCTCCGGCACGGCCTGCGCCGTCCAGGTGTGATCGTCGTGGGCCACCACCGTCAGGCAGCAGCCGTTCACCGCGATCGATGCCCCCAGCTCCACGTCGCCCAACACCGTGGACGCGTCGATGACGATTCGTGCCCCATCTCCCCGGGGCTCGATGCTGCGGACGGTGCCGAGCTCCTCGACGATGCCGGTGAACATGTGCAGGGCTTTCCGCCCTCGGAGCACGGCACAAACCACGACCCGTGCGGGTCGTCGGCCTGGTCCCCTCTCTCATCCGGACTTTCACCGTCGGCCCAGGACTCACACCTGATCAGCCCCGCCGGCAAGGGCGGGGGTCGCGGGCTCGTCAGCGAGCTGACTCACCGCCGGTAGGGAATTGCACCCAACCCCGAGGGTCTTCGATTCGATTGTGTTGGCCCCAGTATGGGCACCCACCGAGGACCATAGCAGATTTCTAGAACAAGTTCTAGAAACTTGCTCCTTTCAGTACAAGCCCAGCATCTTGCCCGACAGCACGAGCACGGCCACCACCATGATGGGGCGGATCACCCGCTCGCCCCCTCGCACCGCCACTCGTGCGCCCAGCGCGCCGCCGATGCCGAAACCCGCAGCCAGCACGAGGGCCGGGCCCCAGTCCACCTGGTCGCGCACGATGAAGACGGGGAGGGCGATCAGGGTCTGGGCCAGTATCACCACCGCCTTGATGCTGTTGGCCATCACCAGGTCGTAGCCCGTGCGGGCCAAGGCCAGCAGCAACAGCAGCCCCACGCCGGCCTGGAAGGCTCCGCCGTACAGCCCCACGGCGAAGAACAGTGGCGCACCCAACCACCAGGGCCACAGCGAGTGCGGTACGTCCTGGGGTCGGGTCCGGGTTGCCTGGCGCAACGACAACAACAGCAGCGGGACCATCAACAGACCGAAGGCCCTCTCGAAGGTGTCATCGGCCACCTGACTGATGACCATCGCCCCCACCAGCGCGCCGGCGAGAGTGGGGATCATCACCGGGAGCGCGGCGCGGATGCCCGACGCACCCAGTCGACGGAACTGCACGGTGGCACCCAGGTTCTGGGTGAGCACGCCGACCCGGTTGGACCCGTTGGCCACCGTGCCCGGGACGCCGGCCAGATTCAACAACGGCACGGTGATCAGGGATCCCCCTCCGGCGTTGGTGTTGATGACCCCGGCCACCAGGCCCCCCACGGCCAGCAGCGCGGCCTCCCAGAACGTCAAGGTCAGCCCAGGGCGGCGAGCAGGTGCCGGGTCTCGTACACATCGCGGCCCATCTGCTCGACCAGGGCCTCGATCCCATCGAACTTGAGCTGGCCGCGCAGGTGCTGGATGAAGCGCACGCGAGCCCCTTCGCCGTAGAGATCACCCGAGAAGTCCACCAGATGCGCTTCGAGCAACAGGGCGCCGTGCTCGTCGTAGAAGGTGGGTCGGGTCCCCACCGAGATGGCGGTGGGGTGCACCGATCCGTCGGGACGCTCGTACCAGCCGGCGTACACCCCGTCGGCCGGGATCAGAATGGCCGCATCGACGGTGACGTTGGCCGTGGGGAACCCCAGGTCGCGGCCCTTGCCGTCGCCGGCCTCGACCGTGCCCCGCACCTCGTAGGGCCGAGTCAGCATGCGGTTGGCCATGGCCAGGTCACCGCGGGCCAGTGCCCGACGGATGGCCGTGGAGGACACCTGTTCGTGATCGCGTGCCGGCTCGCCGTCGAGCCCCACCAGCCCCAGCCCCAGCACCTGGAATCCCAGCTCGGTACCCCGTCGTTCCAACAGCGCCACGTTGCCCTGACGCTGATGACCGAAGTGGAAGTCCTCGCCCACCACCACGAGGCTGGCCCGCAGGCACCCGACGAGCACCTCCTCCACGAAGTCATCGGCCGACTCCTTGGACCGCTCGTGGTCGAAGGGAAGCACCAGGCAGTAGTCGACGCCGGTCTCGGCCAACAGCTCCAGCTTCTGGTCCAGGTCGGTGAGCAACAACGGCGCCGATTCGGGTCGCACGATGCGAGCCGGGTGATTGTCGAACGTCACCACGGCCGAGGCCAGACCTTCGCTCGCAGCCAGGTCACGCACCCGCGAGATCACCTGCTGATGCCCCCGATGCACGCCGTCGTAGAACCCGATGGTGAGGGCCGTGGGTTCGTCGACCCCGGCGGCCCGAGGGTCCCGCAATACGCGCATAGGGGCAGGGTACCGTCAGCCGCGAAGCACGACCGCCGGCTTGGCCCGACCCGCGCCATGGTCGATGTAGATGGCCACCAGCGTCCCCTCCTCGTCGTGGATCTGCCATGGACCGTCACCCTCGACGCCCAGCACCGACCGAGCCAGGACCTTGCCATGGCCGACCGCGGCCACCAGATCGGCGGGCAGCCGCACCGCGGGGATGTGGGGCAGGGACTGCCCGGCCGGACGCACCTCGATGCTTTCGAGGGGTCGGGCCTGCTCGAGGGTGTAGGGCCCCACCGCGGTGCGTCGCAGGGCACGAAGGTGCGCACCACCGCCCAGGGCGTGTCCCAGATCAGCGGCCAGCGTGCGGATGTAGGTGCCCGACGAGCAGTCGACCTCGGCTCGGTAGACCCGTGGCTCGAGCTCCTCCAACACGAAGCGGCTGACGGTCACGGGCCGGGCCTTGCGCTCGACCTCGATCCCCTCTCGGGCCAGCTGGTGCAGACGTTTGCCGTCGACCTTCACCGCCGAGACCATCGGAGGGATCTGCTCGATGTCACCCACCAGGTCGAGCGCCGCAGCGCGAACGTCGGCCTCGGTGACCGTGGCCATGTCGTGGGTGGCCACCACCGCACCCGACGCATCGAGGGTGTCGGTCTCGACCCCCAGCACGATCTCGGCCTCGTAGGACTTGTCCACCCCGGTGATGAAGGTCAGCAGCCGGGTCGCCCGACCCACCCCCAATACCAGCACGCCCGTGGCGTCGGGATCGAGCGTGCCGGCATGGCCGATCTTACGGGTGCCCAGCAGCTTGCGGGCCTTGGCCACCACATCGTGAGACGTCATCCCGGACGCCTTGTCGACCACGGCAATCCCGCCGGCGGACCCCGACACACCACTGCTCCCGCCGCCTCCGGCGGACCCCGACACACCACCGCTCCCGCCGGCGGACCCCGACACGCCACTGCTCCCGCCGCCTCCGGCGGACCCCGACACGTCACCGCTCCCGCCGCCTCCGGCGGACCCCGACACGTCACCGCTCCCGCCGCCTCCGGCGGACTCCGACACGTCCTCTGGTTCAGGCACCCTGGTCGCCGTCCTCGGAGTCGGGGGCCTGGTCGCCGCTCGCGGCCCGGCCCTCGAGGATGTCGTCGATGCGCTGGGCCTGGCGCAGGGTCTGATCGATCTCGAAACGAAGGGGTGGGGTGCGCCGCACGCGGGCCTGGCGTCCGATCGCAGCCTGGAGGCGGCGGCGATGGCGCTCGAGTGCGTCGAGCACCGCGCCGTCGGCATCGTCGTCGAGCGGCGACACCAGCACCGTGGCCTGGGTGAGGTCGCGGTCGGTGTGGACCTCGATGATCGACATCCACTCCAGGTCGGGGTCGTCGATGCGTTCCAGCTCGTCGGCCAGGATCTCCCGAAGCAGCTCGTTCAGACGTGCTTCGCGCGGATACCGACGGCCGCCGGCGGCCGGACGACGTTGGCGACCACTCACGACTCCACCTCCATCCACGTTCGCTGCACCTGGCCGACCTCGATGTCGGGACGCGACCAGATGAACCGCTCGACGTCGTCGAGGATCTCCTCAACTTGTCGGGCCGAGCTCGACACGGCGGCCACCCCGACACCGGCCCGCTGCCAACGGTCCTGATGATCCACCTCGGCCACGGCCACCGGGTAACGATGGGCCACCCCATCGAGGATGGGACGCAGCACCGACCGCTTCTCCTTCAGCGACCGACAGCGCGGAAGGCGCAGGTCCACGGACAGGGCCTGGACGTGCACG
>JAOUEE010000227.1 GCA_029858875.1 Acidimicrobiia bacterium | reverse complement strand
CGCTTCTGCGTCCGCTCTGGCGATCGCAGAAGCGCTGGGTGAGTCCCTCGTGGTGGTGTAGGTCGGGGTCATCGCCGTGATGGTGGTGGCCATCGTGCGATTCTCAGAAGTGACTAAACGAACTGAGAAGGAAACCGCACGATGACCACATCTGATTCTGCCTTGAACGCGCTCTCCGTGTCGTTGACTGCTGCCGATTCGCCGTTGGCGATGTCGCTGGCCGAGATTCTGACCGACGCGATCCAGGAGCTGATCGAGGCCGAGCTCACGGCCCGGATCGGGGCCGAGCACGGCGAAAGGACGCTGTCTCGATCGAACCTGCGCAACGGGCACCGCGACAAGCTGGTGTCGACACCGGCAGGAGATCTCACGGTCGGGATCCCGAAGCTGCGCAAGGGCTCGTTCTTCCCGGAGCTGCTCGAACCACGCCGCCGGATCGACAAGGCGTTGTGGGCGGTGATCATGACCGCGTACATCACCGGCACGTCCACCAGGAAGGTCGATGACCTGGTGAAAGCGTTGGGCTGTGACACCGGCATCTCCAAGAGCACCGTCTCGCGGATCTGCAAACACCTCGACGCTGATGTCGCGGTGCTCCGCAACCGCGATCTCGGCCATCAGGCGTTCGTGTATCTGTGGCTCGACGCCACCTACGTCCATGTCCGCGAAGGCGGCCAGGTCGTCTCCAAAGCCGTGGTGATCGCCACCGGGCTGCGTGCTGATGGCTACCGCGAAGTGCTCGGTGTCGATGTCGGCGATTCCGAGAACGAGACGTTCTGGACCGATTTCCTGCGCGGCCTCGTCGAGCGGAACCTGCGCGGTGTGCGCCTCGTGATCTCCGACGCCCACGCTGGGCTGAAAGCCGCGATCCGACGCGTGTTCCAAGGCGCCGGCTGGCAACGATGCCGCGTGCATGCCATGCGCAACTTCCTCGCCGTGGCCAAACACGCCCACCGGTTGATGATCGCCGCGTTGATCCGCACGATCTTCGCCCAACCCGACGCCGACGCCGCCCGGACACAGCTCCGCGGTGTCGTCGCTCAGCTCGAGACAGTCGCACCCGAAGTCGCGGCCAAGCTCGAAGCCGCCGAAGACGACCTCCTCGCCTACACGGCATTCCCACCAGCGCACTGGACCAAGATCTGGTCGAACAACCCCATCGAACGCCTCAACCGAGAATTGAAACGACGCACCGACGTCGTTCAGATCTTTCCCAACACCGAGTCCGTGATCCGTCTCGTCGGCGCACTCCTCGTCGAAGTCAACGACGAAATGATCTCCTCGGACCGCCGCTACATCGCCGCCGCATCCATCACCGCCATCACCGACCAAGAGGAGAACCCGCTAACGTCGCTCCCCGCAGCACCCCGAACCTGAACACCGGGAATCGCACAACCGACCTACACCACCCCACGGGACTCAATCGCCGGTCGCGCCGAACGAGCGTTTGAACCCCCCGTCGAGGGTCCAGACGGAGACTTGATCGAGAGCCATGTCGGTGACCCACAGCTCGTCGTTGTGGACCAGCAAACCCTGCGGCGCTCCGACCGAGCCGAGAATCGCTCCCTGTGTTTGGCCTGCAGCATCGAGCACATCGACGTGATCGAGTGCCTCGCTCACGACGAGGATCTCGCCGTTGTTCGGGTTGACGCCGATGCCCCGCGCTTCAGGCACGATGGGCGCTGTCGCCGCTTGCGACCACGCAGGAAACGCACCGCGGCTCGCGAACTCGGAGTCCGAACCCGACACGCCCGGCTCCACCGAGTTTCCGCTCGAGCCGGCATCATCCTGGGCCCCCACGGTCGGCGCTGCGCTCAGCGTGAGCAAGGCGAACGCCGCAACGAGCAGACCTGCTGCCTTCATCCCACGCCTCAGCATTGGTTCCCTCCACGTCGGCAAGAATCACACGAGGGCAGTCATCACCGGCTGCCGCAAACATTTCGCCAGTCGTCGTGAGGGTGCAGGACCGGGGCGGGCTGCTTGGTGGTGCAGGAGGGCACCGAAGCACGCCAACCATCTCCCCACCCTGGTCACCAAGCTGAACCTGACCGGGTTCCGCGGAGCTGGTCGTCGCGGTGAAGGCTGGGCCTGGCGGGTTGTTCGTTGCCGCGGCACCGGAGGTCTCGCGCGCCTCCGAACCAGTGGGTGGGGGTGAAGTCGACGCAGTGGCTGGGTGGTGTCTGGCTACGCATCCATGGATGGTCGTGTGGGGGTGACCATGATCAACACGACGCTGACGATCAGGACCCAGACCGGGATCATGAACACGGGCAGGAGGAACGCCTCGCCGATGGCCAGCACCAACGCCGCAAAGCCGACCCAGCCCAGCCAATTCGGGAGGACCGCGCTACGAAGGGCCAGCACCGACGTCACCGCGACGAGGACGCAGTTGCACAACACCGAGCCGATGAGGAGCACGAAGCCGGTGGCGACCGCAAGGCGGGCCAGGTTGGGATCGACCTCGAACCTGCTCGAGATCTCCACGGCGTTCGAGGTGGCTGACAGCATGACGCCGGCTGCGAAGAACAGGGTGGCGGCGGCGACGCCGGCCCCGAAGGCGAGGTCGGGAAGCGTCCTGTGCTCGGGTTCGACGACGCGGAGCCGCGACCGAAGCGAACTCAGGAACCACAGAAAGAACAGCGCCCCGATCGTGACCATCATGAGCCCGGCGGTCTCAACGCCGCGGTTTCCACTGTCTGCGTAATAGGAAAGGATCTCTTCGTCGGTGTCGCCATCGACCTGCTCGACGACGAGGAGCAACACCCCGACCACCGCGAGCACCGCATAGACGATCCCGGCTGCTGAGGCCGTCAAGAATCGCTTCATGACCATCTCCCCGTTTGTCGGTTCCCGAGGGGGTCTATCCATCCATTCGAACTCTCGTACTCCGGACGCAACAGGGACCAAGATCCGATTGTGAGCTTGTGAAGAGCGGACACACCCGGTCGGCGGACCGGTTGCACCCCACCCCGGCGATCGGCCGGGCCGCCTGATCGAACCCCCAGCTGGTCCAACACGCTCCGGACGCACGGTTTCGCCTGGTCAGCCCCCCATTGGGTGACTGTTTCGCAGTTGAAGACCACCTCGGGTGGGCCAGAGGCCCAGACGACAATGTCGTCGCCGTCGCCGCAGTCGACATGAGCGACGCCGCTTGAAGCGAACACGACGTCGTCCCCCGCGGCCGTCGAAACCCAGTCGCCACCATTCGCAACGGTGACTTCTCGGGCTGGGCCTCCGTGATAGGTGTCGGTGCCAACACCCCGTGAAAGATTGATTTGCAGAAGCCTGTTCGGGTCGTGCCAGGACGAGTTGTTGTGGATCGTGTCGTTGCCGAGAGCCGGGTCGACGCAGACGACGCCGCTGGTGGGATAGCCGTCGCCCCAGGCGAGGCCGGTGTCGTTGATGCAGATCAGATCGTCGCCTCCGAGCCTGTCGAAGTTCACCGGTCCGTTGGTGATCGCGACGACATCGGACTGGGTGGTACCGCTGTAGGTGGAGCCTGTGGGGCCATCGGCGGGTCCGTACCAGCCGATCCCGATGGTGGCCGGTTCGCCGGCCACTCCGACAAGGCCACGTTGCCGGCCAATGCGGTTGGGTCGTATTGGCAGGCCGTGGCCAGCAGCGCCAACGCTGCGACCGCAACAGTGAGTCTCGTGGTTGTCGCTCGGGTACTCGTCATCGTCGATGTCCGATCTGGTCGGGTGCTGCATCGCGAGCATGCACGGGACCGGTCGGAAGACGGTCGGAATCTCGAACACGCACGGGACCGGTCGACAGGCGTACATCCCCGCTCCGAGCCCTCTCCCCGTCCACGTTGCCAATGACCGCCGAACCTCGCTGATATCGGTACGAGCCGACCACGCTCGCCCGGCTGTATCGCTGGAGCTAGCATTCACCGCGCGGTCGGGCTCCTTCGGATCAGGAGCTCGCAGGTTCGATCCCTGCCCGGCCAGCAAGGCTTGTGGGCATTCCCTGGCTTGGCTGTTCGTGGGAGCGGCGATGGTTTCGAAGTCCTCGAGCAACGGCGCCGGTCGCTCCCGGGCGATCAAGAACACGCTGGCTCGACCGCTCGATCGAGCCACCATTCCCATCGATCGGGTGTCAGGGGTGAGCGACGTGTTCTTCACCTTCGACGATGGCCCGCATCCGACCTACACGATGGCTGTCGCCGAGACCCTCGAGGCCGCCGGTCATCGCGGCACGTTCTTCCTCACCGGAGCCAACACCGAGCGCCACCCCGATGTGGCCCGTCGGCTGGTGAGTGGCGGACACGCGGTGGGCAGCCATTCGGCCACCCATCCGCGGTCGCGTCATTCGTCGGCATCGGCCGTCGTTCGGGACTACCTCCGCGGGCATCGGGCGGTCCAGAAGGCGGTCGGTCGGTCCGTGCCGTGGTTCCGGCCGCCCTACGGCGCGCACGATCGCCGATCGTCGGCCGCCTCGCTGATCTGTCGTGCCCAGGTCGTCCTCTGGTCCTGCGACAGCGAGGACTGGCGGCCCGAGGCCACGGCCGCGGCGGTAATGGCCTCGGTGGAAGGGAATCTCGTCGGGGGCGCCATCGTGCTCTTTCACGATGCGATCATGGACGAACCGGCGGCGGCCGAACGGGGCCACACGGTCGAAGCGGTGGGGTATCTGATCGAGCGACTCGGCCGCGAGGGTCGTCGGAGTCTGGCCTTGGGCAGCGAACGGTCTGCAACCACATCTGACACCGGTATTGGGTAGACTTTTCGCGGCGATGGTGGGAACGACGATGGCTGGCGAGCGGACCGAGGTGGTCCTCTACACCGATAGTGGCTTCGAGGGCGGCGCCGAGGTGGCGCTGGGCGGACTGGCCCGGCGTCTGGCCGACTCGTCGCCTCCCGAAGCCGTCGTGATCGTGGGCCTGGAGCCTTCCGTCGTGCACCGCTTCACCGGCCAGGGGGTGCGAGGGGCGGTGCTGGCCGAGACGGGGCGGCTGTCGTGGCTGAAAGGGTTGTCGGCACATCGCGAGCTCTTCCGCCAGGCCGACGTGGTCCACGTCAGCATGCGCACGGTCACCGCCTGCAAGATGGCGCTTCTGGCCCTGTGGCTCACTCGCCGGCCGACGGTGATCGTGCATTTCCAGTTGCCGCTGTTCCCGTGCCCGACGTGGCGCGGACGCGCCGTCCAGAGCCTGCTGGTCCGGCGGGCCGACACGATGGTCGCCGCCGGCTACGTTCCCGCTCGCGAGGTCGAGCGACACCTGCGCCTCTCGCCCGGTCGGGTGCAGGCGGCGCCCAACGTCGTCGCCGACTCCGGGCCGGTGCGCTGTCGGACCGGGGCGCACCACGCAACCCTCGAGTTGGTGTGCCTGGCCCGGTTCTCCAAGCAGAAGCGCCTCGATGTGCTGGTGGAGGCCATGGCGCTGCTGCCCGACCACGTACGGCTCACGGTCATCGGAGACGGTGTCGGCCTGGATCAGCTCGAACGTCTGGTTCACGTGAAGGGGGTCGCTGAGCGCGTCACCTTCGAGGTCGACGAGTTCCAGGGCGATGCCCGCCGGCGCCTCGATGAGTTCGACGTGTTCGTGCTGTCCTCCGATTACGAGGGTTCGCCACTGGTGATCGTCGAGGCGATGCTGGCATCGATGCCAGTCGTGGCCACCCACGTCGGCGGCATCGCCGAACTGGTTCGCAACGGCTCGACCGGTTTCGTGGTTCCCCGCCGAGCGCCGGCAGCACTGGCGGCGGCCGTGCGCGCCCTCGATCGTCCCGAGGTCCGGGCCGAGATGGGGCGGGCCGGACGGGAGCTCGCCCTGGGCGAGTATGTGCCGGGCAGCCGAGGTGATGTGTTGGGGAGGCTCCACCAGACCCTGCTGGAGGACAGGCACCCTTGCCCGTGAAGCGGCGAGATCGTCAGGGCCGGCCGAGCAGCATCCCCGGAGCGGTCGAGCTCCATTTCCTGAGCCCAGAGCCGGCCAGGACCGTGTTCGTGGAGCCCGGACTCACCCCGGGTGGACACCCGATCGTGCCGACGATGGTCACCGACCCGAACCGTGCCGATGTCGCGATCTTCGCCCGCGTTCCCGACGAGGTCGTCGCCGCCCCCACGGTCGTGGTCCTGTCGCGCTCGGCGGCACCGTTGCCTGCTGGTAGCTCGGCGCGCCACCACGAGCGGCTCCTGATGGCGGAGCACCCCACGGGCATAGCGGCCCGGCGTCGCCACCTCGCCGTGCGGTCCCACGACCTGGGTGCTTGGCGGCGCCTGCTTCGTGCCCGCCCCATCGTCGTCCATCGCCGCCGAGACGACCCACCCCACCTCGTATCGGCCGCGCAGGCGCGACTGAGCCATCCGATCTCGGCCTGGGCGTTCGACTTCTCGTTGGGCGATGTCCGCAGCCGGAACCTGCTCTGGTTGGCGACGGCCGACGGCGGCCGCTTCACCCATGTCGTGAAGTTCGGTCG
>JAOUEE010000226.1 GCA_029858875.1 Acidimicrobiia bacterium | reverse complement strand
CGAGGTCAGCGACAGCACCATCGAAGCCGGATTCAGGGTGGCCATGAACTGGGCCTGCTCGGGCGGCAGGGCGAAGGTGATGATGCCGCCACCACCGGCCGAGATCTCACTGTCGACCTCGTCACCCGGTTGGGGCACCAGGTCGCTGCCGACGGCCAGGACCTTGACACCCTGGAAGACATAACGATGGGGACGGAAGATCACGTGCCCATCGAACTTGAAGCCGTCTTCGGGGTTGCTGGCCAGCGGGCTGCCCTCTTCACCGGGGGCCGCCACGGTGTCCGATTGCTCCTCCACGGCTACGAGGATGTTGACCTCGTCACCGGGAGCGACGAAACCACCGGCGGCCCGCACTCGGTCCATCGTCACCGAGTAGGTGACGTAGTCCGAGGGGAGCAGGTCACTGAACTCGGTGGACGCGATCGTGGGACTCACGAAGAGCCCTTCCACGACCACCTGGTTGGCGGACAAGTTGTTGAGCGCCACCAGACCCGCCAGTTGGGTCTCGTTGGTGACGGCGTTGGCCGGTCGTAGGTCGCGGGGCACGTCGCGGCGTTCGATGCGCGTTCGAGCCGCATCCTCGCCAGTGGTGCCCTGCTCGATGTCGGCGGTGACCACCAACACTTCGACCAGTTCGTTGCCGGCGGCGAGGTCGTCCTCGACGCCTTGGACGTAGTTGAAGAGCACGAAGGCAGCCAGCAAGCCGACAGCAATCGCACCGATCAGGATCATGGTTCTCCGAGAACTCACAGCAACCTCTGCTTGGGGAGCGGTTTGGTGACCAGTTGTTTGATCGGTCGCCCCGAGCCGGACTTGAGAAACCGGACGCATTCCCGCTCGGCTGTCGGGGAACGGGTGGGGTCGGGACGCGGCGATCCGTCGCCGGTTTTCGTCAACCGGTAGCAGCGGTGGTCGAGCGGGGGCCGGATCGCCACCGCACCTCTGCGGACGACCCCCCTTCAGCGGGTGGCGTGCTCGCGGTGAGATGCGACCGAGTCGTCGCCGCCGGCGCGATGACCAACCCGCCACACACCGAGGGCCACTCGTCGGGTCGCCATGATGAGGATCCGGGTCAACCGGCGGTTCGCCGCACGCCGGCGGCGACGACGTTGACGAGGCCCGAGCCGGCGATCGATATCAGTAGTGCGCGCCACCTCACCGCCGACCATGTGTCTCGGACATCGGCGACGTCGAGGCGCATCTCATCGAAGATTCTCGGTCATCGAAGATCTCGACCGGCGCTGACCCGGAGGATGCCGCGATGACCACCAGCAGGTTCGTCCGCGGGCTGACGCGGACCGCGGTTCGGCCGTTGCCGGCTCGAGGCGATCAGGCCTCGGCGGGGTCGGCTGCCTCGGGAGCGGCCGCTTCGACAGCGACCTCGGGAGCGGCCGTTTCGACGGCGGCTTCGGGACCGGCATCGGCGGTGTCGGCTGGTGGGGTCTCGACATTGGGATCGGCCGGGGCGCCGGCCTCACCGTCGGGCTTGGCCTCACCGTCGGGGAAGTAGTCGGCCCAGGCTTCCTCGGTGTAGTCGGTGCCGGTGCCGATGTAGTTGCCCTCATCGTCGTAGGCGTGCTCACCGAAGTGCTCTTGGTACTCGGCGGCCACCACACCGCCCTCGGCCGCCTGCTTGATGGACAGGCTGATACGCCGGCGCTGGAGGTCGAGATCGATGATCTTCACCCACAGCTCTTCGCCCGGCGTGACCACCTGCTCGGGCAGGTCGACGTGATGGGCCGACATCTCCGAGATGTGGACCAACCCCTCGATGCCGTCGCCCACCTGGACGAACGAACCGAACGGCACCAGCTTGGTGACCCGACCGTAGACCAGCTCGCCCACCTGATGGTTGCCGGCGAACTCCTGCCAGGGATCCTGTTGGGTGGCCTTGAGCGACAAGCTGATGCGCTCGCGGGAGTGATCGACCTCGAGGACCTGCACCTCGATCTCGTCGCCCACCGCCACCACCGACCCCGGATGATCGACGTGCTTCCACGACAGCTCGGAGACGTGCACCAGGCCGTCCATGCCGCCCAGATCGACGAAGGCGCCGAAGTTGACCACCGAGGAGACGACGCCCTTGCGGACCTCGCCCGGCGCCAGGTTCTCGAGGAAATCCTCACGCTGCTCGCGCTGGGTCTCCTCCAGCCACGCACGGCGGCTGAGCACCACGTTGTTGCGATTCTTGTCGAGCTCGATGATCTTGGCTTCGAGCGTCTGGCCCACGTACGGCTGGAGATCGCGCACGCGACGCAGCTCGACGAGGGAGGCCGGCAGGAATCCCCGGAGACCGATGTCGAGGATGAGTCCACCCTTGACGACCTCGATGACGGGGCCCGTGACCACACCTTCTTCCGCCTTGACCTTCTCGATGTCGCCCCAAGCCCGCTCGTACTGGGCCCGCTTCTTGGACAGGACCAGACGGCCGTCCTTGTCCTCCTTGGTGAGGACGAGCGCTTCGAGGGACTGACCGAGATCGACGACCTCGTTGGGGTCGACGTCGTTGCGAATGGACAGCTCACGAGCCGGGATGACGCCTTCGGACTTGTAGCCGATGTCGAGCAACACTTCGTCGCGGTCGATCTTGACGACCTTGCCCTCGACGAGTTGGCCGTCCTCGACGGTGACCATGGTGGCGTCGTAGGCGGCGTCGAGATCGAGATCTTCGAAATCGTCGGCCACGATCTGGCGCGGCGTGTAATGGCCCTCGCTGTCGAAGGTGCCCATCTCGGAGGGGCCTTCGAGGAGGTCGGTGGGGGATTCGTCGGTCACGGAGATGTCGCCTTCGGGGTGGATCCGCCGCGGCAGCAGGATCCGGTCACTGGGGGTCAGCAGAGCCCGGCCACGGCAGCGGGTCTCGACGGAGAAGGCTACCCGGATGTTTCCCGAAACTCACGAGGCCCGATCCGGTGTCGGCCTCGGCCCGGAGGGAGCATCGGCCGGTGGGCCACCACGAGGAACTCGGGAACATCGAGTGAGGGAGGATCGGCCCGATAGCGCCCCGGCGTCACTCCGTATACGTCATCCACTTCCAGTCCTGCTCGATCCACCAGCAGTCGCAGCTCACGCGGCGTGAAGCAACTGGTCCAGAGATCGCGCTCGATCTGGGCGCCATGTTGGTCGGTGAGCGTCGCCAGCTCTCGATTGACGCCGGCCGCAGCATCGAAGTGATCATGGTCCTCCAGGAAGCGGACCTGGAAGTAGGCCGAGAACGCGCTGACCGCCAGGACACCGCCCGGGACCAGTGCGGCGGCCATCCCGTCGAGCACGGCGCCATCGGGGTCGACCGCCGACCCGTCGACCCCCGGACCACCGCCGACCAACCCGAACGCGCCCTGACACAACGAGATGACGGCATCGAACTCCTGGTCGAAGGGCAGTTGGCGGGCGTCCATCCGTTCGAACCGGGCGGTGGCCGGCGCCTCTCGCCGGGCGAGTTCGATGAAGGGCGCCGAGATGTCGATCCCCACCACGATCACCCCCGCCTCGGCCAGCGCCCGAGCGTGGCGACCCGGGCCGCAGCCGACATCGAGCAGGCGGCTGCCTTCGTCCAGCCCGAGTCGTTCCATCAGGAAATCGACCTCCTGCGCGGTGCCCTTGGTGAACGAGTAGCGCAGGTACGCCGGGCCCAGGTGATCGGCGATGTCCTCGAAGAAGTGGCGGTCGCCGGCCGCAGTGCTCATTTGGCTGCAGCCCAGGAATCCCCGAACGACAGGTTGACGGCGAGCGGCACCCGGAGGTCGAAGGCGGCACCCATGATCTGCGGCGTGAGCGCCATCATCTCGTCGTGCTCGGCCGGTGGCACCTCGAGGATGACCTCGTCGTGCACCTGGAGGATGAGCCGACTGTCGTGGGAGCCGTCGGTGAGCGCGGCATCGAGACGCACCAGCGCCACCTTGAAGATGTCGGCGGCCAGGCCCTGGATGCCGGCGTTCATGGCCTGTCGTTCACCGGCCTGTCGTATGCGGTAGTTGGAGGAGGCCAGCTCGGGGATCTGGCGCCGGCGGCCGAACAGCGTCTCGGTGTAGCCCCGCTCACGAGCTTCGGCGACGGTACGGTCCATGTAATCCCGCACGGAGGGGAACGCTTCGAAGTAGGCCTCGAGGATGACGGCGGCGTCTTCGGTGGCGATGTTGAGCCGCTGGCCCAAGCCGTAGGCCTCCATGCCGTAGGCCAGGCCGTAGGACACCATCTTGGCCTGGGAGCGTTGTTCGATGGTCACGGCTCCCGGGTCCACGCCGAACACCCTCGACGCGGTGGCGTTGTGGATGTCGTCGCCCGCCTCGAAGGCGGCGATCAGCCCCGGGTCCTCGGCCAGATGGGCGATGCACCGCAGCTCGATCTGGTTGTAGTCGGCGATCAGGAACTCGTAGCCCTCGGCCGGTACGAACGCCTTGCGGAAGGCGCGACCCATCTCGGAACGCACCGGGATGTTGTGCAGGTTGGGCGCATCGCTGCTGAGCCGGCCGGTGCGGGCCACGGTCTGGTTGAACGTGGCCCGGATGCGATGGTCGGGCCCCACCTCGGCCAACAGCCCTTCGCCGTAGGTGCCCCGCAGCTTCTCCACCTCGCGGTAGTCGAGCAGATGCTCGATGATCGGATGTGCGCCCCGCAGCTTCTCGAGCGACGCATGATCGGTGCTGTAGCCGGTCTTGGTCTTCTTCTGGGGGGTGAGGCCCAGCTCGTCGAACAGCACTTCGCGAAGCTGCTTGGTGCTGTTCACGTTGAAGTCGCGACCCGCATCGGCCACGACCGCATCTCGCAGGCGATCGACCTCGCTCACGAGATGGTCACGGATCCGTTCCAGCTCGGTCACGTCGACACCGATGCCGAGGTACTCCATGCGGGCCAGGACCCGCACGAGCGGCACCTCGATGTCGTCGTTGAGTGATCGCAGCCCCTGGGCGTCGAGGGCGTCGCTCATCGGGCCGACCAGACGATCGATGGCCAGGGCCCTCCGGGCCGCTTCGAGCGCCGGCGCCACCGAATGATCGTCGAAGTCGAGCTGGCCGTCGCCGGCCGCGCCGTCGGCGGGGAGCTCCATGCCGGCGTAGCGCCGGAGCAGGGCGGTCAGCTCGTAGGCCGACTCGGCCGGGTCGAGGAGGTAGGCGGCCAGCGTGGTGTCGAGCGACAGCCGGTGCACCGCCACGTCACGCTCCAGCAACGTGCGGATCACGGGCTTGGCATCGTGCGCCGCGAGCGGCGGACCGTCGGGGCCGACCACCCGGGCGAGGGCGTCGGCCACGGCCCGTTCGCCGAGCAGACCTCCCCCGATCCACACCACCTCGGCGCTGGCCGGTTCGCTCACCAGGGCCAGACCGTCGGCCAGACCCGCCGGCCCCGCCGCCACGGCCAGCGGCTCGGTCTGGCTGGCCATCTTCTCCAGCGCGCCAACCGCCGAGGCCGCGGTGTCGAGCTCCTCGACCTCGGCTTCGAGAACCTCGACATCTCCCAGCGAGGCGAGCTCGGTGTCGAACACCTCGGCCAGCCGCTCGAACAGGCTGTGGAACTCGAGGAACTCGAAGAGGCGCTTCACCTCGTCGGTGTCGTGTTCGCCCACCCGCAGGGCATCGAGGTCGACGGCGATGTCGACATCACGAAGGAGCACCATCACATCGGCGTTGCTGCGCACCTGGGCCTCGTGTTCGGCCAGGTTGGCCCGCAGCTTCGGGGTCTGCTCGTCGACGTGGTCGAAGATGCCGTCGAGGGTGCGGTACTGGTTGACCAGCTTGGCCGCTGTCTTCTCCCCCACCCCGGGCACACCGGGCAGGTTGTCGGACTTGTCGCCGCGCATGGCCGCGTAGAGCACGTAGTCGGACGGGACCACACCGGTGCGCTCATGGATGCCGGCCTCGTCGTACAACGCGTAGTCCGAGACCCCTCGCTTGTTGTACAGGACCTTGATGTGGGGGTCTTCCACCAACTGGTAGGCGTCGCGATCGCCCGTGACCACGATGACGTCATCACCCCGATCGCGACCACGGGTGGCCAGGGTGGCGATCAGGTCGTCGGCCTCGAACCCCACCTGCTCGATGGTGGGGATGGCCAGAGCTTCGACGACCTCGCGCACCAGACCCATCTGCTGGCGGAGGATGTCGGGGGCGGCGTCGCGATTGGCCTTGTAGTCAGGCAATCGGTCGTGCCGGAACGTGGGTTCGGGACGATCGAAGGCGATCACCACCCCGTCTGGTCGGTGGTCCCGGAGCAGATTGATGAGCATCGACGTGAAGCCGAACACGGCGTTGGTCACCTGGCCCGATGCGGTCGCCAGGTCGGTGGGCAGGGCGAAAAACGCTCGATAGGTGAGCGAATTGCCGTCGATGAGCATCAGCTTGGACACCGCTCGACCCTACTGCCCGGACCGTCATCGGAGCTGCGTGGGCCGGTCGACCGAGCCGGCCTCTCGCCGCCGCGACCAAGACACACCGGGACCGGC
>JAOUEE010000225.1 GCA_029858875.1 Acidimicrobiia bacterium | reverse complement strand
GCCATCAGACGCTCCACCAGGTCGTCGAGGTCGAGGCTCACCGACCCTCCCAGGCGTCAGGGCCGGAGCTGGGAGCGGGATCGACTGGCACCGTCACGAGAGGTCGCAGTTGACCATGATCGTGGCGATGTCGGTCTGGATCGACAGCCCATCGGCCCGCTGGTCCTCGATGCAGGCCACCTGGGCGTCGTCGAGGCCCAGGCTCGCGATCAGACTCTGCAGGACGAGATCGTCGGCGACGCCGTCCGCGGTGCCGAGGTTGTCGCCGGGGTCTTCGTCGGCCAGCGCGAAGCACTCCGCCGCCTGCGAGAACAGGTCGAGCTCGTCCTGACGGTCCTGGAAGCTCAGCGCCAGGAACGCAACCAGGTCGTCCTCGGTGATCTGCGCGGCGATGCATGCCTGCTCGGCTGAGGAACCCTCGCTTCCCAGATACAGCGAGAACAGGTCCAGGCAGTCGTTCCATGCCTCGGCCAAGGCGACGGCATCATCCTCCTCGAACACCACATCGGCCAGGCCGTTGCTGGAAACGTTGTCCTCGGTGATGCCGTAGGCGGCGAATCCGTCCTCGCCGACGGCATCCACCGACCGGTTGGCCATGCAGGCCGACGCGTCTTCATCCACCACGCTGGGATCGAAATCCGGGTCGGCGAGCAGTGCCCGGTAGATGGCCCCCCTCAACCCGCCGTTGGGTGCCGAGGCATCATCGGAGCCACCGACTTCGGCCTCGGAGTCACCCGACCCGTCGTCACCGCCCTCCGCATCGTCCGAGTCCGGCGACGAGGACGAGCTCGCATCGGTCCGCGCCGTGCCCTCGGCGCCGTCGGAGCCACCACACCCGACGGCAGCCAGCGAGACAACGGCCACCATTGCCGAGAAGCAGCGCGTCATCATCGTCGATCCCCTCCGGCGGCATCGCGCCACCTGGACCCGATTCGAATGAGACGGTCCAGCCCCCCACGGTACTCGTAGGACCAGGCGCGGCCGTGGTCGGTCTCCAGGACGGTGCGCACGTAGAGCCCGTGGTCGACCGCTTCGACCTCGTCGAGGGCGTCGAGCGCCTCGTCCAATCGCCTAGGGTCGATCACCACCACCCGGCCCTCGATGCGACCGGGCTCGGAGAAGATGGCCGCGGGATAGCCGTGTCCCGTGTCGTAGAGAGCTCCATCGACCACGGCCGGTCGGTGCGAGAGGGCGTAGCGCTCGAGCACCGGCCAACGCAGCTCTCCCGGCAGCAACGTGCCGTAGATGAAGACCGCAGCGCAATCGTCCGTCATGACTCGTTGTCTAGCGGGCCCCGCGGCGCTGGCGGAGAATCCTCCCCGAATGCCACTGGCCCGACGTGGTCAGCCGGTACGGTCCCGATGGGTCGTCCCCGGACCCCGGTGTGCCCAGCCGCCGAAACCCCTAGCCTCGAACGCACGTTCGCCATCGACCCTCGAGCCCTCGTACCATGAGTGACCAACAGCAGCTGATCCCCCCGTTCGCCCGTGATGTGGTCGACGTACCCGTCGGCGACGAGATGAGCGAGAGCTTCCTCGCCTACTCGCTCTCGGTCATCACCGCCCGGGCCATCCCGGACGTCCGTGACGGCCTCAAACCGGTCCAACGCCGCATCCTCTACTCGATGCTGCAGATGGGCCTTCGCCCCGACCAACCGCACCGCAAGAGCGCACGCGTCGTGGGTGACACCATGGGCCGTTACCACCCTCATGGTGACGCAGCCATCTACGAGACCCTCGTCCGGATGGGCCAGGACTTCTCTCGGATGGTCACGTTCGTCGACCCGCAGGGCAACTTCGGCAGTCTCGACGATCCGCCGGCCGCCGCTCGCTACACCGAGTGCCGCCTCACCGATGCCGCCCTCGACATGGTGCGCGAGATCGACGAAGACACGGTGTCGTTCGGCCCCACCTACGACGGCGAGGGCACCGAGCCCCTCTACCTCCCCGCGCTCATCCCCAATCTGTTGGTCAATGGCACGGCCGGAATCGCCGTGGGCATGGCCACCAACATGCCGTCGCACAACCTGGCCGAGATCGCGGCGGCCATCGAACTGGTGATGAACAAGCGCCGCCCGAAGCCCACCGTCGACGAGCTGATGGCCTGCGTCCCCGGGCCCGACTTCTGCTCGGGCGGCATCGTCATCGACGACGGGCTGCGCGAGATCTACGACACGGGAAAGGGCACCCTCCGGATCCGGGCTCGAGCCGAAGTCGAACACGTCAGTCGCTCCCGCCAGAGCATCGTCATCAGCGAGCTCCCGTACCAGGTTGGGCCCGAACGGGTGATGGGCAAGATCAAGGACCTGGTGCGCGACGACAAGATCGCCGGCATCGATCCGGCCAACATCGTCAACCTCTCCGACCACAAGCACGGGCTGCGCATCGAGGTGGGGTGCAAGCCTGGCGTCAACCCCCAGGCCGTGCTCACCGAGCTGTACCGACAGACCCCGCTCGAGGAGACCTTCGGCGTCAACAACGTGGTGCTCGTCGACGGGGTACCGACCACGATCGGTCTCTACGACCTCTGCCGGCACTACGTCGATCACCGCCTCGACGTCATCGTGCGACGGTCGCGCTTTCGCCTGCTGCGGGCCCAGGACCGGCTCCACATCGTGGCCGGACTGCTCATCGCCCTGGACAACATCGACGATGTCGTCACCATCATCCGACGGTCGAGCGACAGCGCCGAAGCCAAGGAGCGCCTGATGCTGGCCCTCGAGCTCAGCGACATCCAGGCCACGCACATCCTCGACATGCCGCTGCGTCGCCTGACCGCACTCGAGAAGCAGAAGCTGGTCGACGAGCGTGAGGAACTGGAGGCGATCATCGCCGACCTCGAGGCCCTGTTGAAGTCCGAGAAGCGACAACGCACCCTGGTGCTCCACGAGCTGGCCGAGGTGGTCGACGCGTACAGCGTGGAGCGTCGCACGGCCATCGTGTCGGCCGACGACATCCCGGTCTTCGAGGCCATCGACCTGATCGACGACCGCGTCGACGACGAGCCCTGCCTGGTCACCCTGTCGACGTCGGGCCAGGCCGGTCATGCCCCCATCGAGGGAGCCAAGCGGGCCAAGGTGGGGCGTCACGACGTCGTGCGCTCGGCGACCATCGCCTCCACCCGTACGCCGGTCTTCGCCATCACCACCGAAGGTCGGGCGCTGTCGGCCCACGCGTTCGAGCTCGGCGAGGCCGAGAGCCGGACGCGCGGATCCCCCGCGGCCCAGGTCTTCGGCACGGCCCGCGGCGAGGACATCCTCACCGTGTACGCCCCCGGATCCGAGCCCCTGGTGCTGATCACCGCCCAGGGCGTGGCCAAACGGCTGACCCCCGACGAGGTCGCAGCCACCAAGTCGGGCCGGACCGTCATCAACCTCAAGGGTTCCGACAAGCTGGTGGCCGCCTTCGCCGCCCCGGACGGCACCGAGGTGATCGCGGTGGCCAGTGACGGGCAGGCACTGCGGACCCCGGTCGACGGCATCAGCGTGCAGGGCCGCAACGCCGGCGGCGTGGCCGGCATGAAGCTCCGCGGCGATGCCCAGGTCGTGGGCGCAGACGTCGTGCTGGGCGAAGGGGAGGTACTGATCGCCACATCGAGCGGCAACGCCAAGGCCACTCCGGTGGCCGAGCTCGAGGCCAAGGGCCGTGGCGGCATCGGCGTCCGTCTCACCAAGCTGGCCGACGA
This sequence comes from Acidimicrobiia bacterium, assembly GCA_029858875.1. Classification (GTDB taxonomy): domain Bacteria; phylum Actinomycetota; class Acidimicrobiia; order Acidimicrobiales; family SHLQ01; genus JAOUEE01. The sequence continues at coordinate 2,769 of JAOUEE010000225.1, read as the reverse complement.
CGAACAGGTCGAGGTGGTGCACATCGGCGGCCGGGAGGACCTGCTCTGCGTGATGGGCTCGGACGACGATCCCCGCAAGCCCGACCCCAACCCGGTGCCCTGCCCCGTGCCGGCGTCCAAGCGCGACCTGGCCGCCACCCGCACCGAACGACCCATCCTCGGGCTCGGCCCGAGCCGATGGTGAGCGCCGTGGCCCCCACCCGCACCCGGAAGAAGACGTCGGGGTCCAACGGGTACGACGCCGATGCCATCCAGACGCTCGAAGGCCTGGAGGCAGTCCGCAAGCGACCCGGCATGTACATCGGCGGCACCGGATCCGCGGGTCTGTTGCACCTGGTGTGGGAGCTCATCGACAACGCGGTCGACGAGGCGTCGGCCGGCTTCGCCAACCGCATCGAGGTCACCTTCCACCGGGACGGGTCCGTCGAGGTGGCCGACAACGGGCGGGGCATCCCCATCGACAAGCACGCCAAGCGGAAGGTCTCGGCCCTCGAGGTGGTGCTGACCGAACTGCACGCCGGCGGCAAGTTCGGCGGTGGTGCCTACGGCGCATCCGGCGGACTGCACGGTGTGGGCGCTTCCGTCGTGAACGCGCTCTCCACCAAGCTGGTGGCCGAAGTCGACCGAGACGGCGCCACCCATCGGCTGTGCTTCCAGGATCGCGTCGCCGGCCAGATCAACGGCTCCTCGTTCAAACCGGGCCACACGCTCGATCGCATCAAGGCGATCTCCAAGACCAAGACCGGCACCCGGGTCCGCTTCTGGCCCGACACCGAGATGTTCGATCCCGAGGCGGCCATCGACTGGGACGAGGTACGTACCCGGGCGCTGCGGGCCTGCTTCCTGGTCCCCGGTCTCAAGATCAAGCTGGTCGACAAGCGGGCCGGTTACAACAACGACCCCGAGGAGTTCGTGTCGCGCGGCGGCATCGCCGACCTGGTGGACCACCTCTCCACCGGCGATCCCCTCACCGGCATCATCGCCATCAACGGAATCGAGACCTTCGAGGAGAAGGTTCCGGTGGACGGCAAGATGACGATGGTTGCCCGGGAGTGCACGGTCGACGTGGCACTGCGGTGGACCGATGCCTTCGACACCAAGGTGCAGTCCTTCGTCAACACCATCCCCACCTCCGAGGGGGGCACCCACATGGCCGGCTTCGAGCAGGCCATGACCCGCGCCGTCAACGACGTGTTGCTGAAGGATGTCCGCAAGCTGGCCAAGCTGGCCAAGGAGAACAAGCACAAAGCCACCAAGGAGGACGTCCAGGAGGGCCTGGTGGCGGCCATCAAGGTGACCTTCCCCGAGCCCCAGTTCCGCGGCCAGACCAAACAGGAGCTGGGTACCCCGGCGGTGCAGTCCATCGTGTACGGCATCGTGAAGGAGCAGATGACGGGCTGGTTCGACGGCGAGGGCAAGAAGGCCCACGTCAATCGGGTGCGCGACAAGCTCACGTCGGCCGTCGTCAACCGGGTCACCACCAAGCAGCAGCTCGACAACAAGCGCAAGGCCGCCGCGATGGGCTCCACGGGCATGCCGGACAAGCTGGCCGACTGCCGCTCCCACGGACCCGACAGCGAGCTCATCATCGTCGAGGGTGACTCGGCCGCCGGGCCGGCCAAGGCCGGCCGAAACAGCGAGAACATGGCCATCCTCCCCCTCCGGGGCAAGGTGGTGAACGCCGGCAAGGCCAGCCTGAAGCAGGTCCTCGACAATGCCGAGGCCCAAGCCCTGTTCACGGCGGTCGGCGCCGGTTCGGGCAAGGAGTTCAACCTGGCCGACAGCCGCTACGGCCGGATCGTCATCCTGTGCGACGCCGATGTCGACGGCAGCCACATCCGGTGCCTGCTGTTGACGCTGATGTACAAGTACATGACCCCGCTGCTCGAGGCTGGACGGGTCTTCGCGGCCCAGCCTCCCCTGTTCACCACCAAGGTCGGGGGCGAGACGTATCGGGCGTTCTCGGACCAGGAGCGCGACGCCGTCACCAAGAAGCTGGCCCGCGGCAACCGCAAGGCCGAGAACATCAAATGGCAGCGCTTCAAGGGCCTGGGCGAGATGAACGTCGACGAGCTGGCCGAGTGTGCTCTGAACCCCGACACCCGGATCCTGCGGCGTCTCACGATGGAGGACGCCAAGCAGTCCGAGCAAGCGGCCCACCTCTTCGAAGTGCTGATGGGCAACGACGTGTCGGTACGGCGCGACTTCCTGGTGCAGAACAGCGCCCTCATGGACCGCGACGCCCTCGACATCTGACCGCTCGAGCCCCAACTCCCGCTCTGGTTCGCTGCGCTCACGGGCCGCTCGAGCCCCGGCCGGCGCGGCCTGTCAGTCGGTCGGGCTCGCGTCTGCGCTCGCGTCGACCGCCTCGTCCTCGAAGCTGGCACCCTCCGAGAAGGCCGTCTCGATGGGGCCACCGAGGTACCGATTCCCGCGGAACACGATGTCGGAGGACTCGAAGGCGTTGCGGTCGAAGGCACCGACCGCATCCACGATGTTGTTCTCGAAGCGCACGTGGTTGGACCGTGTCGCGTTGAGCTCGGCCGTCCATCGGTAGTCCTTCCAGGGGTCGTGACCGAAGGCCGGGGGCGGCGGATACCAACGGTTGGCACCCAGATTTCCGGTGAGGACGTTCTCGCGGGCCACCACGTTGTCGGAGAGGAACACGTGGATGCCGCGGCCCATGTTGTCGGCACACGTGTTTGCCTCCACCAGCGTCCAGTCCTCGGACGGCTCGAACAACGACTCGTGCTGCGTGTGGCGACTGTC
>JAOUEE010000224.1 GCA_029858875.1 Acidimicrobiia bacterium | reverse complement strand
CACGGCAGTTCCGTGGCCGGCGAGTCGTAGAGGGTCGTGTCGGATCCTTCGTTGATGGTGATCTTGTCGACCCGATCGGAGATCCCCGCCGCAGCAATGCCGATCAGCTCCACGAAACCCGGGCTGATCCCCGTGCCGAACATCGAGGAACCGCCTCGCTGACAGGCCTCGACGATGCGATCGCGGTCGGGGCCGAGGCCTCGACCGTTGACGAACGCGGCAGTGCTGACCACGTTCACACCAGCGGCGAGGATGCGCACGAGCTCGTCCGGGTTCTGCCACATCGGGTTGTAGACCGCGCAGTCGGGGTTCAGCGCGAGCAGGGCGTCGACGTCGTCGGTGGCAGTGACACCGACCGAGTCGATGCCGCAGAGCTCGCCGACGTCACGACCGACTTTGTCGGGCGACCAGGCGTAGCAACCGACGAGTTCGAGATCCGGGTGGGCCACCATGGCTCGGACCGAGCGCCGGCCCACATTCCCCGTCGTCCATTGCAGCACCCGAACAGCCATCAGCCGGCCCCCCTCGACGTGAGAGCATGCCTAGCACGATCCACCGGTCAACGATCGGCCGGGCCGCGCGTCACGACGCGTCTCAGGTCACCCGGCCGTGGCTCTCCTTGGCCGACTTCTTGGCCCTCTTGGACTCACGCTTTTCCTTCGGGCTCTTGGCCGCGGGAGTCTTGCTGGCCCGCCCACCCTTGTCCTTGCCAGCCATGATGGCCTCTCCCCAGCCGGGCTGCACACCGACCAGAGTCCACTGTCCCACGGATCGCGACACCGTGCACAGAGCGACCTCCCATCGATCGGCGGTTGGGGAGCGCGGCTCGGATTCGCATCGGACCCGCCAGCGGCTCGACAACGGAAGCCCCCACGCCAGAGCCTTCATCCCCGACCGTCACGACCGCAACGCCTCCCGGTCACCGCGAGCGGGGAATCCCCCATTTGCGACATTCGCGAAAGCCAGCCGCCAATGGTGCGGTTCCTCATCTCGAACGCTCCCAAATCCTTGGGGGACTCGATCGAAGGGAACAATCATGGCTGCAATCACACAGCTCGCAGCTCGGCCAACACCCGGAGCAGACCCGACCGCGATGTCGCGCTACCGAACCGTCGGCCTCGCGTTGGCGGTCATCGGGTTGATGGGTGCGACGGCCTCGGTGATCGGCAACTTCGTCGCCGGATCGGGGATCGATGTCGACAACACCTATCAGGAGACGCTGGCCTGGACATTCGGGCTCTCGATCTTCTCCTTCGGGCTCGTCAAGATCGGAATCGCCCTGGTCTTGATGGGCATCATCGTCGTCAGGCTCTGGTTCCGCGTCGACGCCATCAAGACGTCGCTGGTGTCCCTCCACGGGCACGGTGGCGCACCAGGAGTGGCGCGGGGGGACCTGAAGACCGCGTGGGGCAAGGCGACCGTGACCGACATGCCACCAAGGCTGCTACCCATCCACCGGCTGGCTCGATTCATGTGGCGGCCGATGTTGGCCATGGGCGCGATGGCGCTGAGCACCGGCCTGGTGGCCTCGTGGGTGTGGGCCGACAAGACCCCCGGTACCGAGAGCTTCCGCCAAGCGGCCGCCTTCACCCAGGGCGTCGAGTTCCTGGGCGAGACGCTGCTGCTGTCCGGCATCGCGTTCTTGTCGGGCACGATCCTGGCCGGGCTCCGAGAAGGCGGTGGCGAAGTGCAATCCAGCCTCGGCCTCCCGGTCACGACGCTGAAGATGCCTGCCACCGCCAAGGCCTTCGTCGCCTTGATGATGATGGGGATGATGGCCGGCATCGTGCAGTTCGTCCTGTACCTCGGCCAGCTCACCAACGCCGACGACCCGGCTTCGTTCGCCTCGTGGGCGAACTGGCTGGGACCGTTGCGCGAGCTCGCCCTCGGCCTCATCCTCGCCGGCATCGCGCTGGCCCTCGTCACCATCGGCAACGTGCTGGCCTTCCAGTTCGACCGAGTCAAGTCCCTCATCCGGACCGGCGCCTGAGCCCGGCCACCATCTCGAAGGGAACAGATCCAATGACCACCACACTCCACCCGACACCAACCACCACACCGCCGACAGCGGTCCCGCGAAACGACGGCTTCAGCGTCGTCCGCTCCGACACCAGCCTCGGCTACAACCTGCCCCAACGCATGGGCCGCAGACTCTGGCTCCCGATGTTCGCCATGGCCCTCACGGGCTGGGCGGTCGGATTCATCCTCGCCATCGTCGAAGCCGGAACCGACCGAAGCGATGTCGACGACCTCCAGACCCTGGGGCACCTCGTCCCCGCGTTCATGTTCATCGGGTTCCTCGGTGTCTTCGCCGCCATCACCTTCGCGGTCGCCCGCATCCTGGGCGAGTTCCGCAAAGGGGGCGGCGAGGTCCAAGAAGCGGCCGAGGCTCCCGTCGAGACCTTGAAGATGCCCACAACGGCCAAGGCCATGCTCGGATTCATGATGATGGCCATGATGGTCATGGCCGCCGGAATCGCCACGAACTTCGTGGCCGCCGGAGCCTTCGACGGCACCAACGCCGCCGACATCATCGACAGCGCCCGGTACGGCGCGGTCGGAGCGGGACTTCGCCGGCTCGGCGTGGTGACCTACCTGGCCGGTATCACGTGCGGGCTGGCCACCATCATCGAAGTGCTCCGGTTCCAGGCCATCCGCATCCGCGAGGTCGCCGCCAGCCTGGGCCAACGACACTGAACCCGATATCCGCTCGGGCGACCGAGACGTCCGTCACCGCCGCGAGAGCTGGGCGAAGTCTCCACACAGGCTGACCGGGCGGACGTTCGGGCCGTGCTGTCCCCCCGTGGTGAAGTGCCGATCTGGCACTTCATCGAGCGGCGCGATGGGGCCTCGGGTCCTGCTGGAGTGGCCGGGTAACGGCCTAAGTGCTCCCCAGCAGCCTCCGAGCAAGGCCCTGCGATACTGCCCCGATGCGCATCCTGGTGGTGGAAGACGAGGTGAACATCGCTCACGCACTCGAGCTCGGGCTGCGGGCGGAGGGCTTCGAAGTCGAGGTCGAACACGCCGGCGACACCGCACCCACTCGGAAGCGGCCGACGCGCCCGACGCATGGTGCCGCGTCGTCGCGGCCATGTGCGATGCTGCGTTCTGTGCAGCGGGAAGCGAGGACGACGCATGAGCGACCTCTTCCGGGACCCGGCCGAGGAGAGGGGCGACCACCGGTGTGACCATCACCGACGGCCGCCAGTCAATCATCATCTCCACCACAGAGGTGTCCTGACGTGCGTTTCATCTACATCGACATCGACACGCTGCGAGCCGACCACCTCGGGTGCTACGGGTACCACCGCACCACCTCGCCTCACATCGACGCCATCGCGGCCGAGGGTGTCCGGTTCGACAACGTCTACGCCTCCGACGTGCCCTGTCTCCCTTCACGGACGGCGCTGGCCACGGGGATGTTCGGTATCCGCAACGGCGTCATCAACCACGGCGGGGTGGCCGCGGATCTGCGCACCGAAGGTCCGCGTCGGGCGTTCATCGGCGCCGTCGCGGCCAACTCGTGGGCGTCGAGGTTCTATTACGCGGGCTGGCACACCGCGTCCATCTCGAGCTTCCCCTTCCGCCACTCGGCCTCATGGTGGAACCACGGCTTCATGGAGGCCATGAACCTCATGCGGGGCATGGGCGGCGAGCGCGCCGATCAGGTCCTGCCCGGTGCGCTGGACTGGCTCGACCGCCGTGGCGCCAACGACAACTGGTTCCTCCACCTCCACCTCTGGGATCCCCACACGCCGTACAACACCCCCGCCGAGTACGGGAACCCGTTCGAGGGCGATCTGCCGCCCGCATGGCACACCGAGGAGATCCGACAGCGCAACTGGGACTGGGCCGGGCCGCACTCGGCCCAGGAACCATGGGGATTCACACCCGATGAGTGGGGCCCGCCCCCGGCGCGCCAGCCCTGGCACGCCGACTCCATGGAGGCGGTGAAGGGCATCTTCGATGGCTACGACGTGGGCATCCGCTACGCCGATGACGCGGTCGGCACGATCATGGACAAGCTCGACGACCTCGGCGTCCTCGACGACACCGCGGTCCTCATCTCATCTGACCACGGCGAGGCCTTCGGCGAGCTCGGCGTCTACGCCGACCACCAAGGCGCTGACCAGGCAACCTGCCACATCCCGGCGATCCTCCGTTGGCCCGGCCTCGCCCCCCGCTCGTACTCCGGGCTCCACTATCAGCTCGACGTCGCAGCCACCGTCGTCGACCTGGCCGGCATAAAGGTCCCGAGCCGCTGGTGGAGCGGCCAGTCGGCCAAGGATGCTCTGGCGGCCGGCACCGATGTCGGGCGCGAGGCACTCGTCCTCTCGCAAGGGGCGTGGTCGTGCCAGCGCGGCGTCCGGTGGGGCGACCACCTGTACCTCAGAACCTGGCACGACGGGTATCACCCGCACTGGGCCGACGACATGCTGTTCGACGTCGCCTCGGACCCGCACGAGATCGCCGACCTTGCCGGGGCAGACCCGCAGCGCGTCGCTGAGGGCCGGTCGATCCTCCAGACGTGGACGGCCCAACAGCTCGAGCTCGGGCTCGGCGACAAGCGGGATCCGATGGACATCGTGCTCGCCGAAGGTGGGCCGTACCACACCCGCGGCCACCTACCGGCCTACCTCAGCCGGCTCCGAGCGACCGGACGGAACCGGTGGGCCGACGTCCTCGAGGAGCGATTCCCGGACGACCTGTGAACGGCCGAACATCGTCCACATCTTCGCCGACGACCTGGGCTCCGAGCCGCTGTTCACGCTCGTCGGGTGGCACGGATCGCGCGTCTCACACTGGCCGCTCAGAAGACAGGAGCCGTTCGAGTGTGCGTCCGGTGATGGCGCCGACGGTGAATCCCATCGCGACCGCGGCAACCACTCCGATGCCGGCGTGTACCCAGCCCGGCCAGTCATTGGGCGCGCAGGACAGCGCGGCGACGGGGATGGTCACGCCGATGAGCCAGGCCCCGGCGGTGACCCAGACCCATCGCTTCGCATGGCTGACCGTTCGTTGCAAGACGCGCCATTGGGCGTAGCCCATGGCGATGAGCGCCGCGCACCACGCCGGTGTGAGCAGGGCGGCGAGCAGCGATGGCGGAGCGACGTCTGTGCCCATCAATGCTCCACCGCCCATACCGACGAACCAAGCGAACCCGGCCGCTTCGGCCGTGGCCACCACCCAGTCCCGACGGTCGACGTTCGGTGCGTACTGGGCGAGCACGCGTGCCTGGGCGACACCGATGGCTGCGCCCTCCAACATGCCAGCCAGTGTGAGCCCAACCACGAGAACGAGATCGGACGCCCCGACCGACGCCAGTGTCGCCCCCACGACCGCTGGAGGAACGAAACCGACCAACTCGCCCATGACGAAGGCAAGCGTCCATCGTCGTCGAAGCCCCTCAACGCCGCGAGCCGGAGCGAGCGAGGGGATGGTCATCGCGGTCGGCACCATACGATGACCGCGCGCTGAACGCGGGACCCGTTCGCATCGTCGCCGAGAGCGCCGGCCGCCCGAGGGAACCGCTGCAAGTACACGTCCAGCAACGGCATGACGGTCTCCGGGTCATCGGCACCAATCACGGTGCGGGCCGTCATCGGCAGCCATCGGCGCTGCAACAACACCTCGATGTCGCCGTCGCTCGTGAAGTTCCGCCACCAGGCCTTTCCCTCGGGCCGACCGACGAGGATGATCACGTCATCGCCGTGCCGCGCGTACTGGGTCGGCGTGATGAACTCCCGACCCGACCGCCGTCCGGTGTAGCGGATGAGATCGGTCGACCCCGACAGCATCCGATGTAGCGGCGACCGCAGGAGACCTGACACGACGGCGTTCGCGAAACCCACGGACTCAACGTCTCGCCCCTCCGCCACCGCTGGTAGGGCAATTCGTCCCGAAATGCGCTCGGTCATCGGCCCTGAGGGCTGCGGCGGGGGTCGATGAGGGGCGGCGCGTGCGGCCGTGGCTTCGGCGCCGATACGCACACGGTCCCCGTGACCGACGTTCGTCACGCCCGTCGGCTCCAAGATGACGACTGCGGTCTCGGTTGCGCGGCGCGCGGCGTATGCGTCCAGGTTCTCGTCGACCTCTGCCCACCGCGACCACAACCGTCCTCGCTCCTCACCGTGTGCGACCCGGCCGGTTACCAGGCGGCCCGTCGGCCAGGTCGCCCCGAGCATCGGGGTGGGCCTGCAGTTCAGCCACCAGGCGGGCTCGCCCTCACCCCAGCCGTTCATCGTGACGAGGTTCGGCCCATCCTCGCGAGCAGGAGAGGATCGCCGCGCGCCGCGCCGGCGGCGACGGCCCGCGCGATCTCGATGACCCGTTCGCAGGGAACGTCCGTCTCTGTGGCCCGGAGGTCAACGGCCATGCACAGGACCTCCGGCCCTGGCCCACGAGCCTCTCGTGCGCTGGGCTCGAGAGCACAGGTGAGCAATCGACGGGGGCCGACGGCTG
>JAOUEE010000223.1 GCA_029858875.1 Acidimicrobiia bacterium | reverse complement strand
AGCCTCTCGGTGGTGAGGAAGGTGTCCAGCCAAGCGAAGCCCTCGTTCGAGCGGGCGAACAGGCCGAGGTTGGCGTTGCCACCCTTGTCTCCCGATCGGGAGCCGACGACCAGGCCGAGCGGTCCCCGTCGGGTGTCGCCGCCGGAAACCGACGGCGTCGGCTCCGGGGGAGGGGTGATGTCGACCTCGCCGGCGGGAGCGGTGGAGTCCACCACGGTGCGCTGGCCCCCGAGCACCACGACGTGCTGCGGCACGAGGTCGGCCGACACGAGCGCCGACGTGTGCACACCGAAGGGCTTACCCACCCCACCGCCGGGGATGCCGAAGAACCCGGGGATGGTGGCCAAGGCCATGTCGTTGAGCGCCGGGCCGATGGCCTTCACCTTGCGCTCGTCGTGGTCCTTGACGGTGATCCGCCAGGTGGCCACCGCCTCCTCGTTGGTGGCGGGATCGGGCTTGTCGGTGCGCACCACGCGCGTGGTGACGCTCTCGAAGTCGTCGGGCCCCAGTGGGCAGGCCGTCCAGAAGGCGGCCTCCACCAACTCGGCCTTGGCGTCGATGTCGAGACCGGTGAGGGCCACGTTCATGTCGCTGCGGTACCCGCCCCAGCGGCTCATCGACACCTTCAGCGTGGGGGGAGGAGGCTGACCCTGCACGCCCGACATGGCGACCCGGTCGGGGCCGACCTGGTGCAGCTCGATCGTGTCGAACCGGGTGGTGACATCGGGTCCGAGGTACTCGGGCCCCCCGATCTCGTACAGCAGCTGCGAGGTGACGGTGCCGACGGTGACGGCGCCGCCGGTACCGTCGTGCTTGCCGATCACCGATGAGCCGTCGGCGGCGATCTCGGCCCAGGGGAACCCCGCCCGTTCGAGCCCGGGGATCTCGGTGAAGAACGAGTAGTTGCCGCCCGTGGCCTGGGTGCCGCACTCGATCACATGTCCGGCGGCGACCGCGCCGGCGAGGGCGTTCCAGTCGTCGCGCCCCCAGCCGTGGTGCCAGGCCGCCGGGCCGCACACGATGGCGGCGTCGGTGGTTCGACCGGTGACCACGATGTCGGCCCCGCGGTTCAGTGCGTCGACGATGCCGAAGCACCCCAGGTAGGCATTGGCCGAGATGTGGTCGGAGACCGAGACCGGCTGGCCGGTGTCGAAATGGCTCAGCGTCACGCCCGCCTCGGCCAACTCGTCGAGTCGTGGGAGCAGATCGTCACCGTTCACGTACGCGATCGTGGGGGACAGGCCCAGCTTGTCGGCCACTTCGGACACCGCTTCGGCACAGCTGTCGGGATCGAGGCCGCCGGCGTTGGCCACCACCTTGATGCTGCGGTCCAGGCAGGTGCCCATGACCTGTTCCATCTGGGCGACGAAGGTCCGCGCGTACCCGCCGCCGGGCCGTTTGGCCTGCGTGCGGGCCAGGATGAGCATGGTCAACTCGGCCAGCCAGTCGCCGGTGAGGGCGTCGATGGGACCACCGTCGACCATCTCTTCAGCCGCCGACAATCGGTCGCCGTAGAACCCGGAGCAGTTGGCGATGCGGTACGGCTCGGTCATCGGTCGCTCGTTTCCCGGCCGTCGTCGATCACCAACAAGAGCACGTCCTTCTCGATCTGGTCACCGACACCCACCCGCACCTCGGTGACCGTGCCCGGCTGGGCGGCTCGGAGGTGGTTCTCCATCTTCATGGCTTCGAGCACGACCACCACCTGGCCGGCTTCGACCTCGTCGCCGGCCTTCACCCGCACCTCGACGACCTTGCCCGGCATGGGCGCGGTGACCGCACCGCCCGGCATCTCGATATGCGGCACCGAGAACCGCGGCACCAGTTGCCAGGTGAAGGTTCCGCCGGCACCGGTGACATGGAGTCGATCGTGGGCTCGGGCCACCCGGTACGTGCATCGGCGACCGTCGACCTCGACGTCGATGTCGGCCGGCGACCACCGGTGCACGCGTGCCCGACCCTCGTCGCCGCGGAGCCCCAGGGCGAACCCGCCGTCGCGTCGGGGTCTGTAGTGCACGGTGACGGGCTGGTCGTCGTGAGCCAGCTCGATCCGTTCGGCGGGCAGCCGACCGATGCGCCAGCCGCTGGGCAAGGTGGGCAGCGTCACGGCGTCGTGGCGATTGGCGGCCTGCATCCACAGGGCCGCAGCCACCGCCAGCCGGCGGCGTTCGTGGTCATCGGCGTCGTGCCTCCGAGCCGGCTCGACCCGATCGATGAAGTCGGTCGTGGTGTCTCCGGCGAGAAAGGCGTCCGAGCGCAGCACCGCGGTGAGGAAGTCGCGGTTGGTGACCACCCCGCCGATGTGGAGCCGCTCCAGGGCCAGGGCCAGGGCGCCGGCTGCCTCGGTCCGGGTCGGCCGGTGGGTGATCACCTTGGCGATCATGGGGTCGAAACCGGTACCGATCACCGAGCCGGGACCCACGCCCGTGTCCCACCGCACACTGGGATCGGCGTGGGGCTCGAACGCCTCGATCGTGCCGGTGGCGGGCAGGAAGTCGTTGGCCGGGTCTTCGGCATACAGCCGGGCCTGCACCGAGTGCCCGGCGAACGCCACGTCGGACTGCTCGTAGCCCAGAGCCTCGCCCTGTGCGATGCGCAGCTGCTCACGCACCAGGTCGATGCCGGTGACGGCCTCGGTGACGGGGTGCTCGACCTGGAGTCTGGTGTTGATCTCGAGAAAGAAGAAGTCACCGGATCGGTCGTCCACGAGGAACTCGACCGTGCCGGCCGACTGATACGAGAGCAACGAGGCCAGGCGGAGCGCCGCCTCGCCCATGGCCGACCGGGTCGCGTCGTCGATGAACGGTGACGGCGACTCCTCGATGATCTTCTGGTGACGGCGCTGGATGCTGCACTCGCGCTCGCCGAGATGCACCAGCCCACCGTGCTGGTCGCCCAGGACCTGGATCTCCACGTGGCGGGAGCGGGCCACATAGCGTTCGGCGAAGACCCGGTCGTCGCCGAAGCCGGCCCCGGCCTCGCGTCGGGCGGATTCGACGGCGTCGGCGAGCTGGTCCGCCGTCTGGACGATGCGCATGCCCTTGCCGCCGCCACCCGCGGCCGCCTTGACGAGCAGCGGGAAGCCCACCGTCTCGAAGTGGTCGGGATCATCGGTGGAGGGCAACACCGGGACGTCGGCCTCGACGGCCAGTGCCTTGGCGGCGATCTTGTCGCCCATGGCCGCGATGGCGTCGGGCGACGGGCCCACCCATACCAGGTCACCCTCGCTCACGGCGCGTGCGAAGTCGGCGTTCTCGGCCAGGAAGCCGTAGCCCGGGTGCACGGCGCCGGCGCCGGTGGCGCGGGCGGCGTCGATGATGGCCGCGCCGTCGAGGTAGGACTCGATGCGGACGGCCTCGTCGGCGTCGGCCAGGAAAAGGGCGTCGGTGTCGGCATCGACGAAGACGGCGACGGTGCGCAGACCCATGGCCCGGGCTGTGCGGAAGACCCGGCGGGCGATCTCGCCTCGGTTGGCCACCAGCAGGGTGGAGTAGCGGCTCACAGGCGGAACACCCCGTAGCCCTCGGCGCCATCGATGGGCCGGTTGCGCACGACCGAGAGGCACATGCCGAGCACATCACGGGTGTCGCGAGGGTCGACGATGCCGTCGTCGGTGATGGCGCCGGTGGCCCGTAGGGCGAGCGATCCCTTCTCCTGGATGGCCTCGACCTGGGCCACGGTCTCGGCATCCTCTTCCTCGTCGAACTCGATACCGGCTCGGGCCGCCTGGCCCCGCCGCACCTGGGACATCACCCCGGCGATCTGCTTGGGGCCCATCACCGCGATCTTGGCCGTGTGCCAGCGGAAGGTGAACCGGTTGCCGAACGATCGACCCGACATGCCGTAGGTGCCGGCCCCGTACGACGAACCGATGATGACGGTGAGATGGGGGACGGTCGAGTTGCTGACGGCGTTGATCATCTGCGAGCCCTTCTTGATGATCCCGTCGGCCTCGAAGTCCTTACCGACCATGAAGCCGGTGATGTTCTGGAGGAACACCAGGGGCACGTCGATCTGATTGCACAGCTGGATGAAGTGGGCCGCCTTCTGGGCGGCATCGGGGTAGATCACGCCGTTGTTGCCCAGGATCCCGACCGGGTAGCCGTGGATGGAGGCCCAGCCACACACCATGGTGGCGCCCCAGCGAGGCTTGAACTGCTCGAAGCGCGAGCCGTCGGTCGTGCGGGCGATCACGTCGCGTACGTCGACCGGCTTGGTGAGGTCGCGGCTCATGATGCCCAACAGGTCCTCGGGGTCGTGGGCGGGTGGCTCCACGTCGAACCGGGGCTCGGGTCCGGGCTTGCGCCAGTTCAGGTGCGACACCACCTCACGGCACAGGCGCAGGGCGTCCATCTCGTCTTCGGCGAAGTAGTCGCCACCACCGGAGACGGTGGTGTGCATCTCGGCGCCGCCGAGCGTCTCGTCGTCGGACTCCTCGCCGGTGGCCATCTTCACGAGGGGCGGTCCGGCCAGGAACATCTTGGACTGTTCCTTGACCATGATGGTGTAGTCGGAGAGTCCGGGTTGATAGGCGCCGCCGGCGGTGGACGAGCCGAACACCACGCACACCGTGGGGATCTCCATCTTGGACAGCTCGATCATCTCGTAGAAGAAGCGGCCGGTCTCGGCGAAGTGGTCGAGCTGGGCGCGTCGGCGGCCCTCGCCGTCCCCCGTCTGCACCCGCAGGTCACCACCGGCCGATTCGACGAAGCTGATGTAGGGGAGGCGGTTGTCGCGGGCGATCTCGAGCGCCCGCATCCACTTCTTGGCCGCGTACGGCGTGAGGGCACCGGCCAGCACGGTGGGGTCGTTGCCCATGATCACGCACTCGGTGCCGGCGATCACCCCGATGCCCACCACCATGCCGCCGCCCATGACGTAGTCGGATTTGTAGGCGGCCAGTGGGCTGATCTCCAGGAAGGGGCTGTCGGGGTCGAGCACGTTGGCGATCCGCTCACGGATGGGCAGCTTGCCCCTCGACCGCAATCGCTCCATGCGTTCGGGGCCGCCGCCGGCATCGGCCTCGTCGAGGAGCTCCTCGATCTGGGCCAGCTGCTCGAGCATGTCCTCCCGGTTCTGCCGGAACTGGGCGTCCCCGGTGTCGAGTGCGGAGGGCAACGGCGGAGCCAGCAGTGTTCGCGTCATCGGCGGCGAGCGTACGACGGTAATACGGAGACGTCAATCTTATCCTCAGCCCGGCGCTGAGGCTGAGTGGTTCGACGTGGCCGGCCCCTCAGGTCTGGAGGGGGAAGACAGCATCGGCCACGGATTCGAGCAACTCGGTCCAGTCGGACGGCGCGGCGAAGGGGTGCAGCACGAACTTGGAGAACCCGACCGCCACGAACCGCTCCATCAGCTCGGCCGCGCCGGCCGGGCTGCGGGCCACGATGTCGGCGGGATCGGCATCGGGTTGGCGGGCCCGGACCAATTCCTGCACGGCGTCGGGCAGGTCGCCGTCGAGGTAGGGGATCAGCACACCGAAGTGCTCGGGGTCGATCTGGCGCCCGTCTCGGGCGGCCGCGTCGTCCACCACCACCTTGCCCCGTTGCGCTCCTGCCGGCGTGGTGAAGCTGGGCAGCCAACCGTCACTCAACCGGCCCACCCGCCGGAGCTGGGCGTCGCTGGCACCGCCCAACCAGACCTCGATGGGTTGCTGTATCGGTTTGGGCGCGATGGCGACGTCGTCGAGCTGGAACCGCTCGCCGTGGTGCGTGACGGTCGCTTCGTCGGCGTCCCACAGGCGACGCATCAGGGGCAACGCCTCGTCGAACCAGGGAGCGCGCTCTTCGCGCCGGATCCCGAAGGCCTGATGCTCCACCGAGTTGGCGATGCCCAACCCGAACGCGGGCAGGGCCCGGCCGTTCGACAGCACGTCGAGGCTGGCGATGGCCTTGGCCAGCAGCACCGGGTTGCGTCCGGGCAGTACCATCACGCTGGCTCCGACCTTCAGCTTGCGGGTGCGGGCGGCGGCCCAGGTCATGGCGACCATGGGGTCGAGGGTGGGGGAGTTGGCCCGTTCGGACACCCACAGCGAGTCGTAGCCGATCCGTTCCAGCTCGTCGACGACGCCGGTGAACGACTGCTCCTCCAGCCCGATCCGACCGCCCAGTCCGAACCCGATACGTACCTTCATGGTCCTCCCCGACGTCGGCCGGCGGATGGGCCCGTGCGACGAGGTGGCGACCACCTCGTCGCACGGTCTCCGCCCGCTCGGCCTCGACCCGGAGGGCCGTGCGCCGCGACAGGCCAAATCATCGCGGCGAGTGGATCACCGCGCAAAACGGTGGGTCAGGACAGCGCCGCGGTACCCGGGTAGGCCAGCGGATCACCCGGACCGGGAAGCACGGGGCGGTGCCAGCTGAGCAGCTCGGACAGCTGTTCGGTGACGGTACGCCAGCTGTCGGGGTCCCACCCCTCGGCGCTGCCGATCAGCTGGCCGTCCTGGCGGATGGCCACCAGCGCGGGCAGGGTTTCCAGTCCGAGGCTCCGTACGAGATC
>JAOUEE010000222.1 GCA_029858875.1 Acidimicrobiia bacterium | reverse complement strand
CCCGAGGTCGTGCGGGGCCCCAACGGCAAGGCCGACCGTCGTTGGGCGGCCGAGCAGGCAGCCGCCGGAGCGTGACCGCGTACGGCGGTCAGGCGGCCCACTCGAAGTACTGGACCTCCACCATCAGCGGCAGCAGGAACCCCACGTAGAAGCTGTGGAGCTGCAGCACCTCGTGATCGTCCACCTGCGGCCCGACGATCCGGACCCGGTCGTCGCGGGCCTGCCACTGCTGCGCCCGAGCGAGCGTGGCGTCGAGCTCGTCGAGGCTGTCGACCGACATGCCGAAGTGATCCATCGGGTCGGTGCGCATGGGCTCGTCGGCGGCGATCAGGAACACGAACTGGTCGTAGGCGTGGACACCCATCACCAGACGGCGCCGGTCCTCGGTCATGGTGGGGAACTCCTCCCACCCGAACACCTCGGCGTAGAAGGCACAGATGTCGGCCCGGCCCGCCTCGTCGAGCGCGTCGGCCGGCATGCTCATGGCCACGTGGTTGAAGCGGGTCGGGCCCGCGAAATCGGTCATCTGGGCTTCACCATCACCTTTCCGGCGATGTCGCCCCGAGCGAGTCGCCGCATCGTGTCGAGCAGATCGTCGAGACCCACCGGTTGGGGCTCGATCAACGCATCGGCCGGGAAGCCCGGATCAGCCAGCAGATCCAGGGCCCGAGCGAAGCCGTCATCGTCGTAGTTGTAGGCACCGGTCACGACCAGTTCGTTGAGCAGGATCCGATTGGGGTCGAAGGCTGGTGGGGCCATGCCCGTGCCCACCAGCACCAGTCGGCCGGCCCGCTCCAGCTGGGCCAGACCCCGTTCCATGGCCGACGACCGGCCGGAGCACTCGAACACCACATCGGCCGGGTCGTCGGCCACGTCCATGGGCATGCCCGGGGCGGGGAGATCGGCTGGCTCGAGCACCCTGGCCCCGAGGCGGGCCGCCAGGTCGGCGCGGGCGGCAGACGGTTCCACCACTCGCACCGGGTGTTGGTGGTCGGCGAGCACGGCGGCGATGGCCGCGCCGATGGGCCCGGCGCCGAAGATCATGACCCGGTCGTCGGTGGCGAGCGACGCCTGGCTGATGGCGTGCAGGGCCACTGCCAGGGGTTCGGCCAGCGCGGCCCGGTGCAGATCCAGGCCCTCGGGCACCGCAACCAGGCGGCTCCACGGGCGGGCCACGTACTCGGCGAAGGCGCCCTGGGTGGGGGTCACGCCGGGCTGATCGCGACCGGCGCACAGGTTGGCCCGACCGTTGCGGCAGTGTGGGCAGGCCCCGCAGGGCTCCTCGGGCCCGCCCACCACACGGCGACCCACCAGGGAGCGGTCGGTGGCTTCGATGACGGTCCCCGCCCACTCGTGGCCGCCGATGCTGTCGGGTCGGCCCCATCCATCGAGGACCATGTGCAGATCGGTGCCACAGATCCCGCAGCGGTCGATCTCGATGAGACACAGATCGTCGTCGGCCCGAGGCCGGGCGACATCGACGATCTCCAGCTCGCCCCGCCGCCGGTAGACGGCCGCTCGCATGCTCGGGCCCATGGGGCGAGCGTACTCGGCCCGGCCCGACCGGTTCCGATGTGCTACACCTCGACGGTGGACCTGGCTTTGTCACCCGCCGAAGAGGCGTTCGCCGAGCAGGCCCGCTCGTGGTTGACGACGCACCTCGAGCCCCCGCCCCCGTTCGCCGATCTCCACGAGGAGATCGCGTGGGGTCGCCGGTGGCAGGCCCGCTGCGCGGCCGCCCGGTGGGTGGCCATCGCCTGGCCCGAGCGGGTGGGTGGCCGGGGAGCCACGCCGGTGGAGGTCGCCTTGTTCAACATGGAGTACGCCCGCGCCGGCGCACCCCAGCCGGTGAACCGGGTGGGCATCAACCTGGCGGGGCCGACCCTGCTGGCCCGCGGCACGATTGCACAGCAGGAGCGATGGCTCCCCGCCATCCTGGACGCCTCGGAGATCTGGTGTCAGCTGTTCAGCGAGCCGGGCGCCGGTTCCGATCTGGCCTCGCTGCGCACCGTGGCTCACCCGGTCGACGGAGGTTGGCTGGTCACCGGTCAGAAGGTGTGGACGTCCTACGCCACCTTCGCCAAGTGGGGGATCGCTCTGGTGCGAACCGATCCCGAGGCTCCCAAACACCGCGGCCTCTCGTATCTGGTGATCGACCTCGAGGCCGACGGCATCGACATCCGCCCCATCCATCAGATCACCGACGAGTCGGAGTTCAACGAGGTCTTCCTCGACGAGGTCTTCGTGCCCGGCGACCAGCTGGTGGGGGACCTCCACGACGGCTGGGCCGTGGCCAACACCACCCTCGCGCACGAACGGGGCACCAACTTCCCGTTCAAGGAACAGGTGGTGCACGAGGTGTATCTGGGCGAGCTCCTGGTCGAGGCCGAGCGGCGCGGGTGTCTCGACGACCCCGAGCTGGCCGACGCGTTGATGCAGTCGCTGGTCGAGCTGCGCCTGCTCCGACTGCACAACTGGCGGACGCTGTCCCGTCTGGGCAAGGGCATCGAGCCCGGAGCCGAATCCAGCATGGTGAAGCTGGCCTGGACGGATCTCACCCAGCGGTTGTCGGAGACGGCCATGCGGGTCCTGGGCGACGACGCCGTGCTGTGGCCCGATCGCGATGGCCGCCTGAGCGCCGGCTCATGGCAGCGACAGTGGCTGTGGAGTCGGGCGGCATCGATCGCCGGTGGCACCTCCGAGGTGCAGCGCACCGTCATCGGCGAACGCCTCCTCGGCCTGCCCCGAGGCTGACCGACTGCAGCGCCGTCTGCCGGCCGCGGGAACCAGGCGTCGATGGACCAGCGTCTCACCCTCATCGGAACACGAAGAGGGGACCGAGATGATGAAGAGCAGACGTTTGCCGGCGCTGGTCGCCGTGCTGGCCCTGGCGCTGAGTGCCTGTGCGGGCGATGCCGACCAGGACACGGGCGAGGGGGCCACAGACGGAATGTCTCGAGACTCCGGCATCCCCGGATCGAACGGCTCGGAGGCGGCGGCGCGCGAGCGGTCGGCCGACGAAGCTGGTGATGGTGGGGCGACCGACGCCGGTGATGGGGCGCCGGCGGCCACCATCGCCAGCAGCGCAGCTGACGCCGAGTCCTCGCGACTGGTGGCCGAGACCGGCGAAGCGCCGAACCCGGCCACCGAGTCCCCCGAGATCCAGACCTTCACGTTCGGGCGCGACATCATCTTCACGGCAGATGTGATCCTTCTGGTCGACGACGTGGTGGGCACCACCGAGCGAGCGGCGGTGGCCGTGGGCTCGGTGGGCGGCGTGGTGTTCGGCCAGAACAGTCAGAGCGATCCCGAGCCCCGCAGCACGATGACCTTCAAGGTCCCGCCGGCCGAGTTCCAGAACGCCCTGACCCGCCTGGGCGAGCTCGGAACGATCCAGAGCCAGACCGTGTCGGCCGAGGACGTCACCGACCGGGTGGTCGATCTGGAGAGCCGCATCCAGACCGCGCAGGCCAGTGTGGACCGTCTCCGGGGCTTCCTCGCCGGTTCCGGCGACCTGGAGGCCATCAGTCGACTCGAAGCCCAGTTGCTCGAACGGGAGACGCTGCTCGAGCAACTCCGAGGCCAAGCTCGGAAGCTGGAGAGCCAGGTGGGGCTGGCCACCATCGTCCTCACCATCCGCCAGGCGACACGGCTCGAACCCGCCGCCGGGTTCGAGGTGGCTGTCACCGCCTTCGCCGGTCATGACGCCGGAGCGGGCTGCCCGGGCGACGATGATCTGGTGATCGACGAGGGCCATCCCTTCACGGTGTGCTGGGCCCTCACCAACACCGGCGACGTACATCTGGGGGAGATCAACCTCCGCGACGACCGACTCGGTGTCGACATGGCCGACGTGACCGCGGTGGACGGCAGTCTGATCGAGCCCACCGCCCCCAGTACCACCCTGGTCCTGGCCTACGAGACGACCGCGGCACGCGACCACGGGCTCGAGACCAGGGTCCGCGCCGTGCCCGTGAGCGAGGACGGCGATCGGCTGGGGCTCGGCGCTCGAACCCAGACGACATCGGCCGCGCTGGCCGTCGAACCCGACGACAGCCTGCCCGGTTTCGGTGATTCTCTGCGGGCCAGCGGCCGGCTCCTCGCCTACCTGGGCAGCATCGCCGTACTGGTGATCGGCGCCACGGTGCCGTTCCTCCCGGTGCTGATCCTGGCCGCCGTGGCGATGTGGTGGACGCGGCGCCGGCGAGCAGTCGCCAACCTGTAGCGGGGTCACCGCCTGCTGCGAGCCGTTTCAGCTGGTGGCGGCAGCGGCGAGGAGGCGCCTGACCCCGCGGCGGTCGATCTTGCCGCTGTCGAGCCACGGCAGCTGGTTCTGGTCGATGTAGACCACGACGTGGCGGGGCACCTTGTAGCTCGACAGCTCTTCCTTGACCCGCCGGCGAACCTCGTCTCCCGACACGTCCGTTCCGGGGCGAAGCACCACCGCGGCGGCGACATCCTCGCCCCGCTCGTCGTGATCGATGCCCATCACGAACGCATGCATGACCTCGGGAAAGGACTCGATGACCAACTCCACCTCGCGGGGCGTGATCAACATGCCGGACGACTTGATGACATCTCCGGTGCGGCCCTTGAAGTAGACGTGTCCGTCCGCATCCAGGTAGCCGCCGTCGCCCGTTCGGTACCAGCCGTCGGCGGTGAACACATGCTCACGCTCGCGACGATGGAGGCCCAGCATCACCGAGTAGCCCCGCACCCAGATCTCACCCATCTCGCCGACCGGGCAATCCTCGCCCGTGACCGGATCGACGATGCGATGCTCGACACCGGGTACCGACCGGCCGAAGCTCCCCCGCTTGGCGGGCGGCAGCTCACTGCCGATGACCTCGAGGCAATGGGGGCCCAGGGTCTCGGTCATACCCAGCGAGTTGGCCCGCAGGGTCGGGTCGGAGGGTTGCAGGTGGTCGGGCAGCAGGTCGTTGAGGCTGCCGCCGATGACCGACGAGAGGTCGCGCTGTGCGAAGTCGGGATGCTCGATCAGGGCCTTGCTCATGTGCGGCCAGCCCATGACGTGGGTCACCCTCTCCTGCTCGATGAGCGCCAGCGTGGCGCCCGGTTCGAATCGGTCCTCGAACACCAGCGTGGCACCGGCATGGATGGCGGCCACCAACGTGTAGCTCAGGCCGCCGATCCAGAACAGCGGCATCGGTGTGTACAGCCGGTGCCCGGCCTGCAGGTCTCGGAACTGGCCCAGGTTGTGGGCATGGCGGACCACCGCCCCCTGGGAGTGCACCGCCCCTTTGGGATCGGCGGTACTGCCCGACGAGTACACGACCACCATCGGATCGGAGGGGAACACCTGGGCTTCGACCGCGGCCAGGAGCTCGGTCGTGATCGATTCGGCGTCGGCGAGGAGATCCTCGACCCGACCGCCCCACACCGGCGGTCGCTCACCCCAGAACCACACCGATCGGAGATAGGGATGACCGGTGGACGCGACGGCACCGGTCGGGTGGGTCGCCAACTCCGGAACGGCCTGCTCCAACCGCTCGGCGTAGTCGTGGTCGAGGTGGTGGTCGACCGTCAGCAACAGCTGGGTGTCGCTGTGTTGGAGCATCCAGCTCAGTTCGCGGGCCTTGTTGTACGTGTTCAGCAGCGACGTCACCGCGCCGATCCGACTGGCGGCCAGCCAGCCGATGATCCACTCGGGGCCGTTGGGGGCGAGCAGTGCCAGACGCGTGCCCTTGCCCACGCCCCGAGCCAGCAGGCCGCGGGCCAGCAGGGCCGACTGGTCTTCGACCTGGCGATAGGTCAGGCGCCGATCGCCGGAGACCACCATCTCGCGGTCACCATGGTCGGCCGCCGCCGCGTGCAGCATGTTCGCGGCCGTGGCCGAGTAGGGCGGGAAGTCGGTGCGGCGTTGGTCGGTGCGGGCCACCGGTACTCCTCGGGTCGGAACCTCGCCGCACCCTAGTGTCGCCGTCGCCCCGGGTACCGCTCGTCGCGGTCGCTGCTCCCTTGCTACCCGTTCGGCCGCTTCGGCGCAGTGCCACGCAGGCGGAACGGGGTCACCGTGACCCCGAAGGGAAGCGACAGCTTCTTGATGGTGATGTCGAAGCCCCCGTCGTCGAGGCGGCGGATGTTGATGGATCCCGTGCCCCCGAAGCCGACGACGTCGGCTTCGGGCCCCCGCCCATCGGGGTCGAGGTGGGGACAGACGCCGGTGCTCTCGGGCCCAGGTGGCGCCTCGGAGCAGGCGATCGCCACCCGACCCGTCTCTCCCGTCCACTTCTCTCCGTAGCCGGTGGTGTACATCTCGAGCGAGAAGTAGAACCCGTCGCGGTCGCGATCGGTGTGGATGAGCCAGAACGGGTTGTCGGGGTCGGTGTCGATGTACCGGTACCCCGGTTTGGCGGCCAGACGGCCCCACCGGATGGTGTAGGCGCCGTCCACCAGCTCGAGCGGACCCTGCCCGCGCCGGCGGGTGGTGGGCGCCGGTGCCGTGGTGCTGGTGCTGGTGCTGGTGCTGGTGCTCGTGATGGTGGTCGTCGTGCTGGGAGGGGGCGGCGATGTGGTGGGCGCCATCTCGGTGGTGATCGGTGGTGACGA
>JAOUEE010000221.1 GCA_029858875.1 Acidimicrobiia bacterium | reverse complement strand
CTCGGGGCGGTCGCGACGGATCCGCTCGACCACCGTCGCTGCCCCTTCGGGATCCAGCCCGATGGCGTGGAATCCATCGCCTCTCGCACAGGCCCGCCGATACGCCGGTTCACTGGATCCGCCCACCCAGATGGGAATGGGTCGACCGGGCTGGGGTTGCACCCGGATGTCGGCGAAGTCGATGAGCTCGCCGTGATAGCTGACCGGATCTTCGGTCCAGGCCGCCCGCAGGACGTCGATGATCTCATCGGTACGTCGCCCCCGCTGGTCGAACTGGAACCCCAGGGCCTCGATCTCGCGCCGGCTCCAGCCCACGCCGATGCCGGCGATCACTCGCCCTTGGCTCAGTCGGTCGAGGCTGGCCAGGGTGTTGGCCAGCGCCAAGGGCACGTGGTGGGGGGCCACGATCACACTGGTGCCGAGCCGCACCGATTCGGTGGCCGCCGCCGCCCAGGTGAGCGTGGTGAACGGGTCGAACAGGTGAGCCGAGGGGTAGTCCTGTTCGGTGGGGTGGACGACGTGATCGCTGACCCACACGTGGTGGAAGCCCAGCTCCTCGGCCGTCCGCGCGGCCCGGGTGATGGCGTCGGGGCCACTGGCGCGGCCGTACTGCGGGAGGTGGATGCCGATTCTCATGTGGACCAGCCTGGCCCGACCTACCCCTCCTCGGCGAGTTGTCGGGGCCCGATGGGCTGGGGCGGCAGGTCCTGGACCTTCCGGTCCAGAAGCCTGCCGCCCGGTTCCCGCCACCTTTGGTTCCCGCGATCGGGAGCCGACGCCTGAGGGGGTCATCGAGACGCCAGCTCCACATCTCATGTTCTGTTGTGCCTGAGGATGCGCCGCAGCGCCGGGGCGCGTCTGGGGACCGGCGCGCACAAGTCACGAAAACCTTCGTGCCCCACGATCGCGACCGCGTGGCGCGGAGCCGGCGAAGCTCCGCCGTTGATTCAGCGTGCCGTTTCGGCCCCGCGGCGTCGAGCCTCAGCCGTCCAGGCTGCTGATCCCGTCGGTGGACCACCACGACGCCGTCAGCGTCGGTGCCGAACCGTCACGGGGCTGGATCTCCTCGAAGCTGCGCTTGTACCCGGTCTCGGCGATCAGCCAGCGGCCGTCCAGCTTGCGGTACCGATCGGTGTAGAACGCGGCGCCGCGGATGGTGACGTCGAAGCTGGTCTCGATGACCGTGTCGTCGAGGGCCCACACACCGGTGGCGTCGACCGGGCTCACCAGATCGATCTCGGGGTGTGTGCAGCGATGGCTGGAGTGGAACGTCTCGGCCCCCATGGCGTCGCGTAGCCATCCGACGATGGCCTCACGACCGTCGTGGCTGTACTTCCCGCCGCTGTAGCGGGCCACTGCGTCCTCGGTGAGAAGCGTGGCCAGCTCGTCCCAGTTCTTCTGGTCGAGACAGCGCAGGTAGGCGTACTTCAGCCGCTTGATGGCTTCCAGCTCGATGAGATCCTCGGGTGTCATGGCGTCAGTCTGGCTCAACCGGTGCGCACCGGCACACAGACCCCGCGTGTCGGTTCGGTCACAATGGAGTTCACGCGAGGGGAGCCCCTGATGTCCGTCATGCCACTGTCCACCGACAAGCCACCCGCCTTCGGATGGGTGGAGCGGTTCTTCAATGACCCGGCCAAGGGTCTGCTGCGTCGCCGCCAGGCGTACGACGCGCTCAGCACCAACCAGGACCAGGAGAGCAAGCCCTTCACCGGCGGCGGCGCCGTGTGGTCACCCACGGCGAAGAACACCCTGATCGGAGCGGCCTCGGCCGGCAGCGCCAGCACCACCATCTTCGACCACTTCATGGATCACTGGATCGGTCCGGCGAGCGGTCAACCCGCCACCGACGTGTACTGGCCCACCCTCACCGCCACGTACCGGGACAAGATGATGAGCCGGGTGCTGGGCGGTATCCGGTGGACTCTCGCCGCCGGATTGCTGGTGGACGCCGACACGCCACCGGCCAACGGGGTCTACGAGGTGAACCGTTCCGTGAGGCTCTGGTGGGTCTGCGCCAACGAGGCGCCCGAAAGCGACCTCTTCGGCGTCCGCGTGTTCGTCGACGCCTGCGACGTCACCGCCATGTTCCTGACGCCGCTCCCAGCGCCGCTGGCCGGCGACATGCCCGACATGACCGACTTCTCGGCCAGCGCCGGCGTGGCCACCGAGGTGGTTGGGGAAGACGGCGACGCCACCCGGATCGCCGATGACGGAACCCGCAGCAAGGGTCTCGAGCCGAAACCGCCCTGGGTGGACGAGATCAAGGCGGTCAAGGACGCCACCAAGCACTGGGTCGTCGAAGACGACACGTGCTGTGCCGGCTGGTCGGCCACACTCGATGGCTCGGCCGCCGTCGAGGGGGTGCTGTCGGTCCCCACCCCCGACACGCTCTTGGGCTCGATGAGCAGCGCACTGGGCTACGACGTGTTCGACGGCACCGTGGGGCTCCCCGAGGGGCAGACGCGACTGCGCGACTGACGACGCGCCCTGGGTCGATCCGGGGCCTCCCCCGCTTGACCTCGTCCCCGCCGGTCACCGACACTGCGATGGTGATGCCGGGGGTCCACTACGTGCGCGTCGGCGATGCCATGGCCGCCTACCAGGCCTTCGGATCAGGTGACATCGACATCCTCTTCCTGCCCGAGGTCACCGGCCATCTGGAGGTGCAGTGGGAGGAGCCCGCCTTCGCTCGGAACCTCGAGCGTCTCAGCAGCTTCGCCCGCGTGATCATGGTCGACCGACGGGGATTCGGCCTGGCCGATCCCGTGGCCATCGACCAGCAGCTCACGCAGCACTGGATCGCCGATCTCGAGGCGGCGTGCGCCGCTGTCGGCACGTCCTCGGTCGCGGTGATCGCCTGCGGCGCGATCTCGGCCCTGGCCTTGCGCCTGGCCGCAGAGCGACCGGATCTGGTGTCGCATCTCGTCGTGCTCGGCGGGACGGCACGGCTGCGTGCCACCCCCGACTACACGATCGGGCTCTCGGCCGAGCTCCTCGACCCGGCAGTCGAGTACACCCGCCAGAACTGGGGATCGGGAGAGATGTTGTCGTGGGCCGCGCCGGATCGCAAGGGGGATCCTCTGCTCCAAGCCTGGTTCGCCAAGTTCGAGCGGAACATCGCCAGCCCGAACGTGGCCGCCGACATCCAGCGATGGGCGATAGCCATCGACGAACGTGACACCCTGGCCGCGGTCGAGGCGCCGGCCCTGGTGATCCACCGACAGGAGGACCCGCTGATTCCGTGCGACCACGGTCGGTACGTGGCCGCGCACATCGCCCACGCCGAGTTCCGCACCTTGCCCGGATCGGCCCATCTGTGCTTCGGCTCCCGGCCGCTCGAGTGGATCGACGAGGTACGCGAGTTCATCACCGGCAGCCGTCGCTCCGGCACCAGGGACCGGGTTCTGGCCACCGTCTTGTTCACCGATCTGGTCGAGTCCACACCGCGCGCGGCACGACTCGGAGACGAGCGCTGGCGGGACCTGCTCCACCGCTACCAGAACCTGGTCGATCGCACCGTCCGTCTCTACGGCGGCACCATCGTCGACTGCACCGGCGATGGTCACCTGCTCCGGTTCCCGTCGGCCAGCGACGCCGTCGAATGCGGGCTCCGACTGATCGGCGAAGCCGCCGACATGGGGTTCGATGTCCGTGCCGGCGCCCACATCGGCGAAATGGAGACCTACGCGGACGATCTGGCCGGCATCGTGGTCCACATCGGCGCCCGCATCGGGGCGCTGGCCGGCCCCGGTGAACTGTGGGTGAGTCGCACGATCGTCGACGTGCTGGAGGGCTCGCACCAGGCATTCGAGCCCGTCGGCGACCACGAGCTCCGCGGCGTCGTCGGCTCCTGGAGTCTGTTCCGACTGGTACCCGACTGACGGAGACGGCTTCGACAACGGCCGGCGTTCGCTGCTACGTGTAATGGGATGCGCCGAAAGCTCTCGACGATGCTCGTCATCGCGGCCCTGGCCGCTTCACTGCACACCCCCGTGGTCGCCCAGGACGCCGGTGACCAGCATGCGCGTGACCCGGGAGCCACACCTGCGCCGTCCCCTCGACGGGCCATCCCGGCGCCTCCTGCTTCGTACCGGAGCGCGGGTCTGCTGAGCGCCGACTTCGATGTGCGGGGGGGATTCGAGCAGCTGTCGGTCACCAACGCCGACCCCGGCGATCCACTGCGCCTGTACCGGTGGTCGTTCCGGGGCAGCTGGAGGCTCCAGTCCATCGCCGCCACCGAGGTCGACGACCAGGGCAGCGGACTGTTCCGCGAGCTTCGTCCCGGCACGTACCTGGTGGTGGCCGGCGGCCGCGTCCACTGGGCCGAGCGCGTCCGGTCCCTCGACGGCTCCACGCCCCGCCAGACCTTCTACGACACCCAGCAGCTGGTCGAGGGTTTCCAGTACATCCAGACCCGCGATGGCACCCAGCTGTCGGCGTACGTCGTGCTGCCCGGCCCCATCGAGGATGGGCCCTACCCCACCGTCGTCGAGTACAGCGGGTACGACCCGTCCAACCCCATCGATGGACTGGGAT
This sequence comes from Acidimicrobiia bacterium, assembly GCA_029858875.1. Classification (GTDB taxonomy): domain Bacteria; phylum Actinomycetota; class Acidimicrobiia; order Acidimicrobiales; family SHLQ01; genus JAOUEE01. The sequence continues at coordinate 2,058 of JAOUEE010000221.1, read as the reverse complement.
CCCTCGGCGGCGGCATCGATCCCACCCCGTTCTGTGGGGCCCTGCCCATCCTCTGCAAGGCGCCGGCCCAGCCGGCATCCCTACTGGCCGGGCTGTTGGGCTACGCCGTCGTGGGCGTGAACATCCGCGGCACCGGTTGCTCGGGCGGCGCGTTCGACTTCTTCGAGGAGATGCAGGTTCTCGATGGCTACGACGTCATCGAGACGGTGGGCGCCCAGCCCTGGGTGAAGAACAACAAGGTCGCCATGGTGGGCTTGTCGTATCCAGGCATCGCTCAGCTCTTCGTCGCCCGGTCCCAGCCTCCGAGCCTGGGCGCCATCTCGCCGCTCAGCGTCTACGGCGACACGGCCACCGGCATCCTCGCTCCGGGAGGAGAGCTCAACACCGGCTTCGCCACGTCGTGGGCCGACAACCTGGGCAACAACGCGCAGCCCTACGGTCCCCGGTGGGTTCGTGACGTGATCGCCCAGGGCGACACGCAGTGCGACGACAACCAGAAGCTCCGCCTCCAGAACGTCGACGCCACCGCCAAGGCCCGCGAAAACCCCTTCTACACCGACGAGGTCGCCGGCCCGCTCGACATTCGCCGATGGGTCGACGACATCGACGTGCCCGTGTTCCTGGCGTCGGCCTTCCAGGACGAGCAGACCGGTCCCAGCTTCGGCGACCTGCTGGGTGAGTTCTCCTCGTCGCCCTCGGTGCGGGCCATGATCTACAACGGTCTGCACGCCGACGGCTTCGCGCCCCAGATCCTGCGCGAGTGGGGTGCCTTCCTCGACATCTACGTGGCTGAGGAGGTGCCTTCGATTCCGCCCGCCGTCGAGTTCCTCACCCCGCTGTTCACCCAGGGGGTCTTCGACGGCTCGGTGACCATGCCCGCCGACCGGTGGGGCGACGTCAGCACCCACGCCGACGCCAAGGCCCGCTGGGAATCCGAGGACGAGATCCGCATCCTGTTCGAGAACGGCACCGGCGCCGACCCCGGGCTGCCCGTCGCCGGATGGGAGCACAGCACCAACGCCTGGCCCCCGACGGGTACCGAGGTGCTGCGATACCACTTCGGCGCGGCCGGCACCCTCGACGAGGCTGGGGGCGATCGGGCCGGCACCGGCGTGCCCTTCCATCCCGACCCAGCAGTGGGCCAGACCAGCTTCCACGCCGGCGGCAACATCTGGAGCGCATCACCGACGTGGAACTGGGTTCCCCAGGGGCCCGGTGACAATGCCCGATTCCAGACCGCGCCGCTCACCGACGATGTCGTGTTGGCCGGAACGGCGAGCGTCGATCTGTTCTTGTCCTCAGATGCCGAGGACGCCGATCTCGAAGCGGTACTCACCGAGATCCGACCCGACGGCAACGAGGTGCGCGTCCAGAGTGGCGTCCTCCAGGCCAGCTATCGCCACGTCGATCGCCGCGAGTCCACCGAGCTGCAACCCGTCCAATACGGTCGGGAGCGCACCTACCGTCCGTTGGTGCCGGGTCGCTGGACTCGCGTGCGCATCCAGATCCCGGCCTTCGCCCACGCCTTTCGAGCCGGCTCATCCATCCGGATCACCATCAACACGCCGGGCGGCGATCACGCCCGCTGGGAGTTCGAGCTGGACGGGCCCGGCGCCGAGGCCACCCACCTGATCGGCACCGGCGGCGCCCGAACCTCCTCGGTCGCCCTGCCCCTGGTCCCCGGGCTGGGGCCGACGACACCGCTCCCGGCATGCGGCTCGCTGCGAGGTCAGCCGTGCCGCCCGGCACCGCCCATCGATCAGCTCGTCGTCACCCGCAACTGAAACCGTCGGGAGCAGCCAGACCACAACGGGAACGAACCGATCCGGTCTATCTCGAGGTGAGGATCTGGACCAGACCCAGTACGACGAAGGCGCCGAAGATGGAGCCGAGCAGTCCAGCGGTGGCCACGTCCAGACCCTCGCCACCCACCACGTTGCCGAGCGTGCCGCCGACCAGAGACCCCACCAGCCCGAGCGCGATGGTGCCGGCGCACCCCAGCTTGCGTGAACCCGGGACCAGCACCCGGGCCAGGAGCCCGGCCAGGAGCCCGACGAA
>JAOUEE010000220.1 GCA_029858875.1 Acidimicrobiia bacterium | reverse complement strand
CCATCATCAACAACAGCATCGCCATGATCGCGGCCGGAAACGCCGTGACGTTCAACGTCCACCCGAGTGCCAGGCAGGTCTCGGTGGAGAACATCAAGCTCCTGAACCACGCCATCGTCGGCTCCGGAGGGCCGCCCGACCTCGTCACCGCTACTCCGAAACCGACTCTCGACTCGGCCAAGGAGGTCATGGACCATCCCGACGTGAGGGTTCTGCTGGTCACCGGTGGCCCGGCCGTCGTGGCCGAGGCGCTGCGCACGCCCAAGAAAGCCATCACAGCGGGCCCGGGAAACCCGCCGGCGGTGGTCGATCAGACGGCCGACATCGCCCAGGCTGCGCACGACATCGTGCTCGGCGCCTCATTCGACAACAACATCATCTGTACCGACGAGAAGACCACCATCGTGGTCGACTCCGTCGCCGACGCACTGGTGCGAGGCATGGTGAGTGCCGGCGCCTACCGCCTGAAGGAACATGAGCTGCGCCGGCTCGAGAAGGTGATCTTCAACCAGATCGGCGCACCCAACAAGCCCGGAGCCATCAACCCCGTGTGGATCGGCAAGGACGCCGGAACCCTGCTGAAAGAGATCGGCGTCAGCGCCGATGGTGACGTTCGCCTCCTGGTGGCCGAAGTGCGCGCAGAGCACAGCCTGGTGTGGACCGAGCAGATGATGCCGGTGATGCCCGTCGTCAGGGTCAAAGACGTCGATGCGGCCATTGCGCTCGCGGTGGCGACCGAGCACGGCTTCCGCCATACGGCCTCCATCCACTCCACCAATGTGGACACCATCACCGCCATGGCCCGGGCGATGAACTGCTCGATCCTGGTGGCCAACGGTCCCAACTACGCGGGCCTGGGCCAGACAGGTGAAGGCTTCACGTCGTTCTCGATCGCCAGCCCCACGGGCGAGGGGCTCACCCGACCTCGGACGTTTTCGCGAGTTCGGCGCGTTACCGTCGTCGGAGCGCTGCGCATTGTCTGACGTCGTTGGTCGTTTCGACCCCGCCATCGGGATGTTGGAGTTCGACTCCATCGTCGCCGGCATCGTCGCCGGCGATGCGATGGCCAAGGCATCGCCGGTCACGTCTCTGTACGCCGGCACCGTTCACCCTGGTCGCTACCTGGTGTTGGTGGGAGGCGCGACGGCTGCGGTCGAGATCGCGTTGGAGATTGGCGGTACCGACACTCTGGTCGACTCCTTGTTCCTGGCCGATGTGCACCCAGCCGCCATCGCCACCCTCACCACGGCCGACACGGGGTTCATCGTCGACGGCGACGCCCTCGGGATCGTGGAGACGTCGGCCTCGGCCACGGCCATCGTCGCCGCAGACACCGGGGTCAAGGCGGCCGATGTCACGTTGCTGGCGTTGCGGTTGGCTGACGACCTGGGTGGGAAGGCGTACTGCTTGTTCACCGGGCTCGTGGCCGACGTCGATGCCGCGGTGGAATCTTCGGTGGCTGGCATCGAAGATCGCGCGAAGCTGATCAGGGCCACCGTCATTCCCCAGCTACACGCTGAGATGGCCGACAACCTGGCCGCGGAGCTGCGATTCAACCGCCAGCTCGGCCGTCTCGACGGAAGCTCCTGATGCAGCTCGGTCGGGTGATCGGCACCGTTGTGGCGACGGTGAAGACCGAGGGCCTCGAAGGGGTCAAGTTCCTCGTGGTGCAGCCGCTCGACAAGCACCAGCGCGACGCGGGCGAGCCGGTCGTTGCGGCCGACGCGGTTGCCATGGCTGGCCCCGGCGAGCTGGTGTACTTCGTGGCGTCGCGCGAGGCGGCCGAGGCGTTGCCGGAGCGCTTCGTCCCGGTGGACCACGCCATCGTGGGGCTGGTCGACCAGGTGACCCTGACCGGAGAAGGCACGTGAAGGTGGCACGGGTCGCCGGGACGGTGGTGTCGCCCATCAGCCACCCCTTCTTCGAGCGGCGGCGGCTGCTGGTCTGCGATCTTCTCGACGGGGAGGGCTCGCCGAACGGCTACCTGATCGCGGTGGACGTCGTCGGTGCCGGCGCCGGCGAGCGCGTGTTGATCTGCGACGAGGGTTCGTCGGCCCGGCAGATATTCGGCATCGACACCGGCCCCATCAGAGCCGTGATCGTCGGCATCATCGACGACATTGCCTGATCATGTGTGAGCGCTGAGCGCTGAGCGCTCACAAACACCTATCAGTTGGGTCAGAGTCGTTCGAGTACGCCCCGGAGGAGGGCGACCATGCGAGGCCCGGCCTCGCCGGCGGCCTCGAGTACCTCGGCATGGTCGAGTGCCGACTCCGACAACCCTGCGGCGGCGTTGGTGACCAGCGACACGCCCAGAACCTCAGCGCCCAGATGGCGCGCCGCGATGGTTTCGAGCGCGGTGGACATGCCGACCAGGTCGGCCCCGAGCCCAGCCAGCATGCGGACCTCGGCCGGCGTTTCGTACGCCCCGCCGAGCAACGCGGCATACACCCCCTCGGGCAAGTCCGGATCGACCTCACGCGCCAGGCCTCTCAGTCGCTGCGAGTACGCCTCGGTGAGATCCACGAAGCGGGCCGGCTTGTCTGCCGGCGGGGCGGGCCCGACCATCGGGGAGTGGCCAGTGAGGTTGAGATGATCGGACAGCAGCACTGGCTGGCCGACCGGCCAGTCCGGGTTGAGGCCGCCGGCGGCGTTGGTCAAGATCACTGTCGAGCATCCAGCTTCGACGGCGGTACGCACCCCGTGCACGACGGTCGAGACCGGGTGGCCCTCGTAGAGGTGGGCCCGGCCACCGAGGATGAGCGCCGCCACCCGGCCGACCCGAATCGAGCGGGCCAGGTTGCGATGCCCGGCCACCGTTGGGGCCGGGAAGCCCGGTAGGTCCGCCAGTTCGACGTCGGCGACCATTTCGCCGATCTGGTCCGCAGCCGCAGCCCACCCCGAACCGAGTACCAACGCGACACTGTGGGCTTCGACTCCCGTGCGTTCTGCGAGCACGGCAGCGGCATCGGCTGCCAGGTCGAATGGGTCGGTTTCGGCGGCGTCCATGCTGACTCCTTGATCTCCTCGATGTGGCGTGCAGGCCGAGTATGGCTCGGATCCTGGTTCGAGGAAGGTTTCGACCAGGTGTCAGCCAATGCCGATCAGCCAATGCTGCAATGGGTTGACTGGTTAAACCACGCATCAGTCAATGCCGATCGTTCTTCAGTGAACCACCACTTTCAACCCCTGGCTCCGGGGCTAGGCGTGAGCCCTGTGAGAGGTTTCACCTAATGCCGACGAGATGGAGCTACGGTTGTGGCGATGGTAGTGATGTCCAACGGCGAAACGCTGATCCGCTCTCTCCAAGAGGTTGCCGCGGAGGTTTCTGCAGTGCTGAGCCGCCTCGACGACCCTCGCCGGAGCCGGCCGTCCACCTCGCAGGAGCGCAGGCGTCTCGCCGATCAGGCGGAGCGGGCCACCGCGACGCTCGATGCGATCTGTCGGGACCTCGGCGCGTGGATCGCGGAGCAGCCCAACGGACGGCGCCAGCCAGAGCGCGCCGAGACGCCCGAGGCCGCTCGCGCCGACGTGACCCGAGCGCAGGATGCGCTCGATCGGGCCCGCACCGAGCTTCACAGGTGCGTCGAGACAGCCCGAAGCCAGGGCGCAACATGGCGCCAGATCGGCGAAGCGCTCAACATCACGGCTCAGACCGCCCACAAACGGTTCGACCCGGGGGCACGGCGACGCCACGCGGCCTCCATGCGCAAGCGCAATCAGCGACGTGGTGCCTGAGGGCTCGCGGACGGTCCGCGAGTCGTGGAACGAGACTGTCTCGGCCCGAGCAGACTCGACCGTCTGGCCGCTGCTCGACTATTGCATAGGTCGCCCCGCAGTCACTGCGTCCTCGGTCACGGCAGACCTTGGCGTGTCCGCTGTCGCGGCTCAGAATGCCATTGATCGGCTCGCTAGGTTGGGGATCCTCCGTCAGAACTCACCGGCAAGACGGAACCGGATCTGGCTTGTGTCAGATGTTCTGGACGAAGTTGATCAGTTCATGGAGCGCGCCCGCCGCAAGTGACTATTCCTCAGGCTCGTGGAGAGCGCTCCGAAGCGTCGCCGTGGATGTTCGGCGGGGATGAGCATCGCCTGAGCCCCGACAGGATCGGCTGATGTGGAAGCGCACCCGCAAGCTTGCGGGTATCGATCCTCGATGGCGGCTGCACGACCTGCGCCACTGGTCGGCCACTCATGCGATCGCCGGCGGGCACAACGTCCGTTCCGTGGCGGCCCGGCTCGGCCCCGCCGATCCAACGACGACGATGCGCACGTACACCCACGCCCTCGAGGCCTTTTCATCCCGCTCATGGCCACCGGTGCCGTGATCGGTCGGCTCTTCGCTGACGCGGTACGGCTCGACGACCTGGCCCTGTTCGTCATCGTCGGGGCGGCGGCGATGTTGGGTGCCGGCTACGCGGTTCCGCTGACCGCGGTGGTGTTCGTGGCCGAGTACACCGGGGAGGCGACCATCATCGTGCCCGGGCTCCTCGCGGTGGCGGCGACCCGTGTGGTGGTCGGGTCTCGCTCGGTCAGCCCCGCCCAGCGACCGTGACCTGACCATCGCCGGTCGTCCGCCTCGCCGGTGGGGACGTTCGTCTCTGGTTGGAGGGGTGGCGTTGATCGAGGGTGCGGGTATGGCTGACATCACTCCCGAAATCATCGAGCTCGAGGAACAACAGGCGGTCGCCGTGCGCGGCGATCTGCCGGTGGCGGAGCTACCGGAGTTCTTCGGTGCCGCGTTCGGCGCCGCGGCAGCCGCGGCCGAGGAAGCGGGGGTGGCCATCGTCGGGCCGCCCTTCGGCTACTACCCCGAGATGCCGACCGACACGGTTGCGGTGGAGGCCGGGTTCCCGGTGTCGGCTCCGGTGGCGCCCACCGCCGAGGCGCATCCGCTGGTCCTGCCTGGAGGGCGGGCCGTGGTCGCAGTGCACGTCGGGCCTTACGACACGCTGGAAGCGACCTACGGGGCGTTGATGACCTGGATGGCCGAGCAGGGCCTGATGCCGGCCGGGCCGATGTGGGAGAGCTATGTGTCCGATCCCGAGGCCAACCCCGACCCGTCGACCTGGCAGACGCAGATCGTGTGGCCGATCGCCTGACCGGGAGGGCCGACCTGGCGTGAGTTCGTGCAAGTAGTTGGTACGAACCCACGCCATTTCGGTCGGGGAGGGGGGCGCTGGTACGTTCGAAATCGTGGGAAGACACGGGGGAGCGTGATGCGACGGGCATCGACGATCGTGTTCGCACTGGTGGTGGTGGCGCCCCTGCTCGTTTCGTGCGACCCGTACCGCCCGCCCGATGACTGCGTCGACTGGCGCTATGACTCGGCCGGCACTCCGACGCCCGGGTCCCTCCCCGCCGAGTTCGACCCCGACCGCTACCAGCTGAGCTCGCGACGGGCGACCCAGCTCGGCCTGGATCAGTCTCTCCAGAACCACTGCGGACAGAAGGGTGCCGCCATCGACCTGGCGTGGCGCCACACGCTGGGGCGCGACGATGTGCGGATAGCGGTGCTCGACTCGGGCATCGAGTGGCGCAACGCCGGCGCCATGGCCGATCTGGCCGTGACGGCCTATGTCAACGTCGGCGAGGCTCGACCGCCGGGTAGTCCACCCGACGGCGACGCCAACGGTGATGGCGTGTTCGACATCACCGATTTCGGCGCCATCGCCGATCGCAACGGCAACGGCATGGTCGACCCCGAGGACCTGATCCTCGATCCGGCCTACAGCGACGGCGTGGACGACGACGGCAACGGCTACGTCGACGACATCTCCGGCTGGGACTTCCTGTACGGCGACAACAACCCCCTCGACACCGTCACCTACGGCCACGGGACGGGCGAGGCCAAGGACTCGGTGGCGGCCGCCAATGGCATCGGCGACGTCGGCACCTGCCCGGACTGCCGCCACATCCCGGTCCGCGTCGGCGACTCGTTCATCGCCGACGGTGGGCGCTTCGCGGCGGGCGTGCTCTTCGGACTCGACTCGGGCGCCGACGTCATCCAGGAGGCACTCGGCGCCATCAGCAACCCGCGCCAGGCCCAGCAGGCGATCGACGCGGCCTACCACCGCGGAGTGGTGGTGGTCGCCTCGATGGCCGACGAAGCCTCCGAGCACCCCAACCTGCCGGGAGCGCTCGAGCACACGATGGCGGTCAACTCCATCACCGAGCGCGAGGACCCCTTCGCCGGCAGCGTGGACGGGTATCTCGCCCTGAACGGTTGCACCAACTTCGGCGGCCACACCTGGGTGTCGGTCTCGTCGTCATCGTGCTCGTCCGAGGCCACCGGTCTGGCCGCCGGCATCATGGGTCTGGTCGAGTCGGCGGCTCGCGAGGCCGGCCTCGCCCGTCATCCCGACAACGTCGGCTCATCCGCCGGCGCCAATGTGCTGTCGGCCAACGAAGCCATGCAGGCGGTGCGGTCCAACGCCGACGATGTCGACTTCGCCACGCCCACGGCCACCGACCCGGCCAACAACTACACGCTCCCCGCCACCGCCGGCTTCATCGCCAACGAGCGTTACCCCACCCGCGCCGGCTGGGACTACGTGAACGGGTTCGGTCGGCTCAACGCGGCCGAACTGGTGCGCAGCGT